>JARFQX010000338.1 GCA_029287555.1 Rubripirellula sp.
GCCGGGAGCCGGTGCCGTGCTGTTGGAAGAGACGGATTGCGGAGTCGGAGCTTTGGCCGGCTGCTGGGGCGCCTGCTGCTGGGGCGACTGCTGCTGGGGCGCCGAACGGGTCGGTTCCGAGACGCTCGGAGCCGGTGACAATTTGGGCGTCTTGGCTCCCTCCAACGACGCGGGTCGCTCGCTGGTCGAACGAACCGTCGAGGCCGCAGCCTTTTGGTCGGTGACTGTCTTGGTCGCCTCGTTGCTCTTGGCGGGGGCTTTGCTCTTCACGGAAACGTTGTTGCCGATTTCGGACGCTTGCTTCGCTGTGTTGCTTTGCTTCGATGTATTGCTTTGAATCGATTTGCGCGGCACCTTGGGAACCAGGTCGACGACTTCGTCATCGTCCCGCACGGTTGCTCGCGAACTAGACGCTTTCTTGGAACGGTTGACGTCGAGTGCACTGACGCTCCTCCGCCCGCTGCGCCGACTGCTGCGATTGGTGGATAGGTTTTCGGGGGCTGTGGTGGTGATCGAGGTGATCGACTCGTCTTTCGGTGGTGTCGGGATCGGCATTGGCGGTTGTGGCGGGCTCAAAGCATTTGAACGGTTCGGCCGACGCGACGAGGCGGTTTGCGCCGGAACCGTTCGGGTCGTGCCCCCACGAATGATACGCGTCGATGGCTGCTGGGCGACCAGACCTGGATCACCGGGATCGCGCAGGGGTACGGGCTGCGCCGGTGTCCGTGACGAGTTGGCCTCGTGAAAGGGAACGCCGTTCCAATCAGGTTGCTGGTGAGCAGCGATTCCCGAATGGGGATTGCGACTGGTTGCTGGCGGCCGCTGCGAGTGGCCTGAGTGCGAGTGCACGTGTTGGCCGGCATGCGCGTTGTGATTGGGTGAATTGGCTTGCCCGCTTGAGGACCTGGAGAACAAGGTATCAAGCAACCCCTTGGACGGCGTCCTGGCCATGTTCTGGTGTTGGTGATTCGCACTCCCTTTGCTGCGCGTTCCCGCGAGCACCTGGAGCAGTCCAGGTCTCGTTTGATTCTTGTCGGGCTGACGTCCAGCAACCTGCTGAATCGCCTGCGTTGGTTCGTTGCCTTGCGCCACAGCCAAGCGTACCTCCGGCGACTGCGCCGCAGAGAGCGTTACCATCAGTAGGGCTGCCGGAAGGGCTAAGAATGTTGATGCAAAAAGCAGGGGTCGGTTCACGCGGTCCATGCGGATCTCTCGCAATCTGTGCGGACGGTTCTTCTATCCGCTCTGTTCTTCGGCCTGAGTGGAACGTCAGATTGAATGAAATTTGACGATTGTGCTGATCCCGACGGCCGCAGGTGCCCGGTTTTCGACGGGAAACAATCGTGGGAAACTAAGTTCGTTGGGAGTTTTCTTGTCAGGTTCCGATCGTTTTGCCCGTCTTGGAGATTACAGCTGTGAGTCGACGCGAGAAGATCGAAGCCATGTTGTCCGAGGATCCCGAGGACACGTTTTTGCGATACAGCTTGGCGATGGAACTTCGAAGTGAGGGGGACCACGCCGCCAGTCTCGAGATCTTGGAAGAGCTGACGCGTGAAACGCCCCCCTGCATCCCGGCTTTCTTCATGGCCGCCCAGCAATTGGTGGATCTCGACCAGATCGACGAGGCTCGCGACTACTTGCGCAGCGGCATCGACCAGGCCCGGGCTCAGGGCGATGCCCATGCCGCCGCCGAGATGAGCGAGCTCCTTTCCTCTCTGGGTGAATACGGTGAACTGTGAAACAGGTCGTTCGTGAAACTCTCTGTAACGGAACCGGATCGATGGAAGCCCTTCCAGAGCGAGCCTGACGTTGGCGGCTGAGCAAACCACGGCGATCGTGCTGCGAGCGATCGAGTTTAGCGAGACCAGTCTGATCGTCACGATGTTGACCCGCGAGCTGGGACGCATCTCCGCGATCGCGAAGGGAGCCCGCCGGGCGAAGAGTCCTTTCGAAGGTTCGCTTGACCTGTTGGCGGTCTGTCGTGTAGTCGTCCTGTGTAAGAGTTCCGAGTCGCTCGACCTGCTGACCGAAGCCAAGCTGCACCGCCGGTTTCGAGGGGCGGATCGGTCTCTCGAGCGACTCTACGGTGGCTACTACGTCGCCGAAATGCTCCGTTTGTTACTGGACGACCACGAACCTCACCCCGAGGTCTACGACTTGACCATCGGCACTTTGCAACGAATTGACGGCGACGGCAACGTCGCCGCAACTCTCGCCTGGTTTGACCTCCAGCTCTTGCGGTTGCTTGGTCATGCGCCGGGCACCGATCGCTGCACCGAGTGTGGATCGGCATGCCCCAGCGCGGCACGCGTTCCTTTCTCGCTGGAAGCGGGCGGGATCGTCTGCAACCGCTGCCGAACTCGACAACGCAGCACGCTCTCCATTCGACAGCCCGTACTGGGCCAAATTCGTCAACTTCAAAGGCCGGGATTGCAGGCCCCGCTCGAGATTCCCAGGGATCTTTATGGCGAGCTTCGCCTGATCCTGAACCGATATATCCAAACTGTTGTGGGAAGCGTGCCTCGCATGCAGGCCTTTCTGCCGATGATGACCAAAACGGAACCGACCGCATGACGCGAACGACAAGAAAGACATGGACGTCCTGGTTGCGAGCTTTTTCGGCGCCGAGCATGACTCGGATCGCGGCCATCGGAATTTGCTTCGTTGGGATCGCCGGTTGTCGCTCCCTGGCCGGCCCTCAAGGGATTTCAGGGCTCACCCCGGACGGAGGAATCCAGCAAGCGGGCGGCACTCAAGGCGATTCCGATGACAATCCCGTCGTTCAAGCCTCCAATGAAGTCCCCTCGCTGACGGACCGAACGAAGAAAGCCGGCAACCAGGTCATGAATTTTCTGAGCGGGCGAGAGCAGGAGGACCTGGATCGCGCGAAAGAGCTTTATCGCCAAGGCGACCAACTCTTCAAACAGGCGTCGAGTCAGCCAAACGAAGAGCGTGCCAAGACCTTCGCGAAGGCCGCCAAGCTGTTTAGTCGAGCCGGAGAGGCGGCGCCGGGAACCGCCCTGCAACAGGATGCGATGTTCATGGAGGGGGAAAGCCTGTTCTTTGCCGATCGTCTGGTCGACGCCAGCGAAGTTTACGAGAAGCTGCAAAAGAACTTTCCCCGCAACCGCCACATCGACCGGGTGGCGGCCCGACTGTTTTCGATCAGCCGCTACTGGGCCCAAACCGCCGAGGCCGACAAAGACAAGTGGTTGCCGATCAACCTGACCGATCCAAAAAAACCCCGCCTCGACGCGGACGGCCACGCAATCCGCGTGCTCGATCAAATTCGCTATGACGATCCAACCGGGCGTCTTGCTGACGACGCCACCATGGCTGCGGCGGCCGAGTACATTCGGCAAGAGAAGTTCGAGGAAGCCGACGAGTTCCTGACCGACCTGCGTGAAACTTTTTCTGACAGCGAGCACTTGTTCCTCGCCCACCTGATCGGGATCAACGTCAAGCTTGAAGTCTATCGTGGACCCAAGTACAGCGGCCTGGTGCTCGAAGAGGCAGAAAAGCTGGTGCGACAAACCAAGGAACGATTTCCGGATAAACTTGGCGAAAAGGACTACGCCGATCGCCTCGCCAGGGCCTCAGCGGAGATCGCCTTCCTGCAGGCCGAACGATTGCGGTATCGGGCCAGCTACCGCGAGAAACGCAAGGAGTTCGGCGCGGCGAGGTATTACTACAATTTGCTGCTTCAGCGATATCCCGATACCCCGCACGCCGATACGGCGCGAGAGCGATTGGCGGCGACCGAGGAGTATCCGGAGACGCCACCACAGCGTCTGTCTTGGTTGACGACCATCTTTCCCGATTCAACTTCCAACGCAGCGCCGCTGGAATTGTCGCAACCCACCGAAGGCGACCAACCACAGACGATGCTGCGATGATGGGATTCCAAGGCACGCGCGACACGACGCCGTCGGGCCGTCCTGCGCCACGGACGACCGGTGTTTGGTTGGGAATCGGTGGATTGATCGGTTGCCTGACGATGGCCTCCGTTTCGGGGTGCGCGGCATATCGATTTGGCTCCGCTTCCATGTTCCGTCCCGGGATCCGCACGATTCACGTGCCGGTGGTCCGCAACGACACATTTCGACATGATCTCGGAGTTCGATTGAGCGAGGCCCTGGTGCGAGAAATCGACGGCCGCACCCCCTACAAAGTGAGCGGCGATCCGAATGCCGATAGCACCCTCGCCTGCAGAATCACGAACGAAACCAAACGGGTGCTAACCGAAACCGATTCGGATGACCCCAGGGCGCTCGAAGCGGCCGTCACGGTCCGCACAACGTGGACCTCACGCAACGGCGAGATCCTGATGCAAAACAGTTTGATTCCGAGTAGTGACGTGGCGGTTGTGTTCTCTCAAGACTCTCGCTTCGTTCCCGAGGCGGGCCAATCGGTCGACACGGCGACGCAAGCTGCGATCGAGGAGTTGGCCGCACGGATCGTTTCACAAATGGAAATGCGTTGGTGAACAACCGTCGCCAAATCGGGTGATGGGCGTG
>JARFQX010000389.1 GCA_029287555.1 Rubripirellula sp.
AAACTGGGCGAGCCTGACCACGTCCTTGTGATGCCCGAGGAGTATACGATCCGCGCCGAGGGTGAAGATGACTACCGGCACTTCATCATCCCCACCGACTTTGATCGAGACATCTTTGTGCGGGCCGCTGAGTTCGTTCCCGGCAACCGACAATCGGTGCACCATGTGATCGCCTATGTCGATACCAGCGGCAAGGCGCGCGAGCTCGATGCGGCCGATCCCGGACCCGGCTACACGCGATTCGGTGATGTCGGTTTCGAGCCGGTATCGGGGCTGGGCGGCTGGGCACCGGGAAGCCAACCCGATCGGGCCGCGGCGGGAACCGGATTCTTTCTCCCCAAGGGCGCCGATGTGGTGTTGCAGGTTCACTACTACCGCACAGGCAGGGTCGAAAAGGATCGTACGAAGTTCGGAATCTACTTCTGTGACGATCCCAATCCGGTTGCGATCGACATGGGCGTGGCGATCAACCATCAGTTCACCATTCCCGCGGACGAACAGCATTACCGGGTCGAGGCGACCTGGCAGATCGAAGAGCCTGTGTACGCCTTCGGAGTCGCGCCCCACATGCACTTGTTGGGCACGGAAATGAAGGTCGTCGCCACGCTCCCCGATGGTCACATCAAGCCGGTGATCTGGATCAAGGATTGGGATTTCAACTGGCAGGATTTCTATCGATTCGAGAAACCGCTGCTGTTTCCCAAGGGAACGAAGGTCGATTTGGTGGCCTACTTCGACAATTCAAGCGAGAACATCACCACCCCGCACGATCCTCCTCAACCGGTCAGCTTCGGTGAAAAGACACCCGACGAAATGTGCATCGCCTTCGTCAGCTTCGTGAAAGCCGACCAGTGGCAACCGCGTGAGTGAAACGTTGAATGCTCGATTCGATAGAATCACGGTCGCCAAGCAACGCGTGTAATCGATGTATCTCAGAGAAGTCACCCTCCCGCTTGCGGGAGGGTCGGACGCGGTAGCGGCCGGGGAGGGTGCCCTCTCCGGGCCTTAGAGCCCGACTCTCCCGGAGGGAGAGTGATATGTGTCAGAATGCAATTCTCCAACACTGGTCACTCGGACCACCATGTCACAACCACCTTCGCCAAGCGTCACGCAACAGATCAAGTTCGATGCTGTCTGTATGCGATTTGAACAGGAATGGCGACAGGGATTGCAGCCGAGGATTGAGTCGTTTCTCGAGGATCTGCCGGCTGAGCAACAGACGCTCTTGCTACCACCGCTTCTGCTGTTGGAATTGGAGTATCTGCAGAAGTCAGACCACGAGCCAACGATCGATGATTACCTGGACCGGTTCACAGCTGAGCCTGAGATCGTTCGTCACGCCTTTGACGAACATGCTCGAGCACAGCAGTTGTCGCACGGCGAACCTGGCGACACGACGGGCCCCGATCCTGCCCGCGAGCAGCCCGGCAGCCAGATCGATCGCTACAAACTACTGGAGCAGATCGGCGAAGGTGGCATGGGGGTGGTCTTCATGGCCGAGCAGCAGCGACCGGTTCGCCGCAAGGTCGCTCTGAAAATCATCAAGCCGGGAATGGACACCAAGCAGGTGGTTGCCCGCTTCGAGGCCGAGAGGCAAGCATTGGCGATGATGGACCATCCCAACATCGCCCGCGTGCTCGACGCTGGCAGCACCGAAAACGGCCGACCCTACTTTGTGATGGAGCTGGTTCGCGGCGTCCCGATCACCGAGTACTGCGACAGATGCAAGCTCGATACGACCGCCCGACTGAAGCTGTTCAAGCTAGTATGCCAAGCGGTCGGGCACGCGCATACCAAGGGCATCATTCATCGCGACCTGAAACCGTCGAACGTCCTGGTCACGCTGCACGACGGCGAGCCGGTACCGAAGATCATTGACTTTGGCGTCTCCAAAGCGATGGGACAACAGCTGACCGAAAAGACGATGTTCACGGCCTTTTCTCAAATGGTCGGCACGCCGCTGTACATGAGTCCGGAACAGGCCGAGATGAGCGGCCTCGATGTTGACACCCGCAGCGATATCTATTCGCTCGGCGTGTTGCTCTACGAACTGCTGACCGGAAGCACGCCGTTTGACCGGACGCGGATGCACACGGCGGCCTTTGACGAGTTGCGTCGCATCATCCGCGAGGAGGAGCCGGAAAAGCCGAGCACGCGAGTCAGCGCATTGGGCGAGACCAGCCAGACGGTCTCCGCTCAGCGTGCGACCGATCCAAGCAGGCTCAAGCAAGCCTTGGGAGGCGAACTTGATTGGATCGTGATGAAGACGCTGGAAAAGGACCGCAGCCGCCGCTATGAAACCGCTAGCTCACTCGTCGCCGAGGTGGACCGCTTTCTCAATGGCGAGCCGATCGATGCATGCCCACCTTCGGCAACCTATCGGATGCGCAAGTTTGTCCGCCGTTATCAGTCTCAGGTGGTCGTTGCCGCTTCGTTTCTCGGATTGATATTCATCTCGTCGATCGCCGCCTGGCTGTTGTACGTCGACGCACGCCATGCGCGCAACGACGCGGTCGTGGCACGGGACAATGCCACCGGCGAACGAGATCGCGCGATCGATGCCGAAAAGCAGACCCGGATCGAGCGGGACCGCGCCGAGTCGGAGAAACGACGAGCGGACCAGCATGCGGATGAACTGAAATCTCGCCTCTACGACTACACGCTCAATAAAGCTCAAGCTGCCTATCGCGCGGGCGAAACGTGGAAGGTCCAGGACCTGCTCGACGACTGCCTGGAAAGCCAACGTGGTTGGGAATGGCGCCGGCTCAGCAGACTGAGCAGTGAAGAACGCAAAATCGATCTGGCCGGCGCGCCGATCGGTGCCGCGGCCCCGAGCACGTTCGAACCGGTCGTCGCCGTGTTTGACAGTGACGGAAATCTTCGCCTTTGTGACCTCGACGACGGTCACTCGCTGTGGTCGAGATCAATCGAAATTCGTGAGCCGCTCGTCGGATTCTCTCCGTCAGGTCAACTGATAGGCGTCCTTACCAATCCCGATGCTGCCAGCTTTGGCGGGAATGCCCAGCTGTGGGACACCACTGGCAAGAAACGATGGGAAGCCTCCTATGGGCCGGCCACCGTTGCATTCTTGGCGGTCAGTCCCGACGATCGGTACGTTGTCTATTCCACACTCGATGTCCAGCTGATGTCGGCGGTCGTCGCGCTGTACGACATCAGCAAGCCGGAGCCGCTGTGGGTGAAGAAGAGCCCAGGATTGGCGTTGCCGGCGTTCAATGACAAGTCGGACCATCTGTTCTTGACGTTTGCCTCGGCGCCGAGCATGTCAGCCCCCACGCAACTCACCTGCTGGACGGTTGCCGATGGCAAGGAAAAATGGATGTTGGAACGCGACTCGATGGCTGGTCCCTGCTCGACGCCCGACGGGTTCGTGTTAATCGGAGGGAGGGATCATCGGTTGGAGCTGCGCGACCCAGAGACTGGCGAGTTAGTCGAGGAACTGGCCAGCCCCGCGGACGACATCGCGCACTCGACCCGATTCAGTCCCGACGGGCGATACCTGCAGTCGTTCGGCGATGCGGGGCAGATGGTGGTCTGGGAATGGAATGCCAGGAAGGCGCTGCCCGAGGTTCACTGGGATCCCGCTTACGGCCGGATCACAAGTCTGGGACCGTCGTTCACGCATGACGGCGAATACCTGTTAACGGCTGACGGTTCATCGTTCGAACTAACGTCGGTCGAGCGTGCACCGAGCGAACTGGTTCTTTCCGGTCACCAACAAGCCGTCCGCGGAATCGGATTCACCGCCGATGGCGAGCAAGTCCTTTCCACCGGCTTTGACGGCACGCTGCGACGGTGGGATGCCAGCACGGGGCAAGAAAAGAAAACCGAGACGATCAACCATCACCAGGCGGCGGTCGCCTTTTCGCACGATCGCCTTCGGCTCGCCACTAGCGGAAGGGACGGAGGAAAACTTTGGAACATCGCCACCGGCCAGCTCGAACACCAGTGGCCCGAACCGGCGCTTGTGTTCCGGATAGAGTTCAGCCCCGACGGTCAGCGGATCGTCGCCTGTAACAGCGACCGAGTGTTGAAGGTGTTCGACGTGCCCACGGGCCGCAAAGTCTTTTCAGAAAAGACGGAGCTTGGAATTCTTGCCGCCGTCTTCACCGCTGACGGCAATCGCGTGGTCTCGCTGACGAACATGACAGGAGAAATCCGCATCTGGGACGTCAATGAGAATCCTCGACCCCGCCAACTCCGCCCGCCCGGCGGTGAGGGGGCCGTGGCGCTGATGCGGTTGGACCTGCCTCCGACGTGGCAATCGCAACTGAGCGATGCTGATTCGCGGCCAGCAAACCTGATCGCCGCCGGCATTGGTAACTCGATCGAGCTTTGGGACGTCGATGCCGAAAAGCAACGGGCCACCTTGCTCGGGCACGATGCTCCATTGGCTTGCTTTGCCTGCAACGCCGCGGGGACTCGGCTCTTCTCGGGCGACTACGAGGGCAACGTGATGGTCTGGAACCTGGTCACGGGGGAACCGCTGCTCGAGTTTCAGGCCCATCAGCCGATGGAGGTTCCCGATTGGGAAAATCGGGGCATTCATTCGATGGCACTCAGCCCGGACGGCGCGACGCTGGCCACCACCGGCGCGGACGGTCAGGTCAAGTTGTGGGAGACGACCTATCCGTCGAAAGCCATTGCCCAACAACGCCGGCTCGTTGCCGAGGCGACGGAAGTGGTCGATCAGCGGTTCAATCAGCTCGGATCGTTGCGATCGGTGTTGGAGGCTATGACGGGCGACGCATCGCTCGAGCAGCCCGTGCTAGCGATGGCGTTGGAGATTGCCAACGCGCGCGGCGACCGGCCAAGCAACCTTGCCCCGGCTCCGGAACGAGAGAGTCCGACCGTAACGTCGATCGCCAGCCTGGCGAAAGTACGAACGGATCTCGATTCCGTTCGCCGAGCATTTACCGATTTGATTGCCAATGCGATGCGCGAAGACTTTGAGGGAAGTGAATCGTCGGCAACGAGCTTTCTTGAATCGGACGTCTACAGCACCATCTATGCAACGTTGGAGCTCTCACCGGAGGAAGCGGCGTTTCTGATCGCGCCGCTGATCGAGAAGCACACTGACGCGCACCAATTCCTCGGATTCCGTGGCTACAGCTACGGAAAGGCTGGGCATTGGAAGGAGGCGGAAGCGGATCTCACTTTGGCCCTTGAGCGCGCGCCCGAGAAGACACAGATTTGGCATCGGTACGCGTTTCCCCTGGCATTCCTGTATGCTCGAGCCGGCGACGCCGAGCAGTACGAGTCGATTTGCCAAAAAGCGCTCGATGACTTTCGCGAGACGCCCCATCCGCAACTCGCCGAGCAGATTGCCAACATGTGTCAATTCACCAATCTCGCCCCTGCGATCGCCGAGCCCGCCTTGCAGATGGCCCATCGAGCGATGGACGTTCGTCCCGACACCGATGTCTTTTCAGTAAATGCGA
>JARFQX010000463.1 GCA_029287555.1 Rubripirellula sp.
TTGGCCAAACCGACGAACACGGGATCGGTTCGATTCTCCGTCCCCAGACCTCGGTTACTGAGACGTTCTCGCGGCCGCCCCGGCTCCTCCAGGATCTCCGGAATGCCCACTTCGGCGCGGAAGCGACCGCCCCGTTCGAAAATGCGCAAGACGTTGCCCGGTTGGCTGACTTGGTAGGGAATCAACGGCTGAAGAAACGGAAGCACGCCTTTGCTGCGTGTCTCCTCGGGAGTTGGTTGAGGGACGGTTTGCAAGATTTGCGGCGTCCCATGCATGCTGTAGGACTCGCCGAACCTCGCGTACTTTTCGTCGGTCCCGCCGTTGTTGTAGAGCGCCGCCCCCCACAACATGCATCCGTGGGTCATCATGCTTTTGCGCAACTGCAACACTTCATTGGCGTGACATTGACCACAGGCAATGTGAGCCACTCGCAGGTCGCCCGGGTTCATGAAACGAATGAACTCGGGCGACTCATGGTTGAGCAGCGTGTAGCTGCGGACCGGGTTGGCGCTGTCTTTCCACGCGGGCGCGAATCTGGGCCAAACGTGCGCGCCGCGAATGTCAAAGCGCGTCGCATCCCCGCCGTGACAATCGGTGCAGCCGATCTGGACCGAGCCCTCAGGGTGCATGTGCCCGACATCGGTATGACAGTGGATGCATCCCTCGCTCTTGGCATAGGCGGCCGCGGGGGTCTGATGGATCAGGTCATCGTGACGCATCGATTCCGGGATCGGATAGGACGCATTGTCGGCGATTCCAAGCCGTCGTGCTAAATCCCAGGGATCCTCACCTCGCCGTCCCAGATCGGGCTCCCCTGCGCCGGCGGGACCGCGTCCGTGATAGGTGCGCGGCAACGGGATCTTCGTCTCGGGAATCTCGACACCGGGTGGCAGCAAGGCTTGAGTGGCCTCGCTGCCCCGCACGCCAGCATGCCCCGGAGAGTTGATTTCAACCGCGACCCCGGTCGGGACGCGCACCTGGTCCGACAGCGAGATCGAGACACCCGCCTGCTCGTCGCCCGCAATCGCGCCGGGTGGCTGAGACGCGTTCGTTCGCGATTCATTTCGCGGCGCGACGACGATGGAACCATCTTCGCCGCGGTGCGCCGTCCGCAATAAATCTTGGAGCTTAGAAATCCTTTCACGGGGCGCCTGCCCGAAGGCGGATTGGGTACCAACCGCCAAGGCAAGCACGAGCAACAAGCGTGTCATGATTCCATCCATGGAACAAATGGAAAGGCGTCGAACAAAAATGGCGAGATCGGATTTGCATTCCGTCGCAAGCCGAAGGCACGAGGCTCTTTCCATCCTGTGCCGCATCGGTGCCATTGGTGTCGCCGCCTCCTTTCAATGTTGGGGAGCACCGGGAATTCCCGTGAACTCTCAGGTCCGAGTTCGAAGTTTCGCTAGTATTCGAGAACGAGCTCGAGAAAGCCGGCGACGTGATCGCGCGTGTCGCCCTCGAGGGTCTGGTACAAGTCTTCAAAGCCCTCACCGGAGATCAACGTCGCAAAGCCGCCAAGCAGAAGAACGTTGTTGTTGAGCAAGGGCCGATATTCCAATCCGGTACTGATGTCGGTGCCGATGAAATCCCGAACTTCGCCCACGAACAGGTAGGTCTCGAGCACCTCGGTCTGATCAAACCATAGAAAATTGACGTTGTTGATCGTCTTCAGCCGGGGGGTGATGTCCGCGTCGACTCCAAGATTGAACAGGTGAAGCCCCGGATTGACGAAGTTCGTTTGCCCCTGGAATTTCGTGTTTCGCAGACTCGCACCCAAGCTTTCGCGATTGGTCAACTCGACGCCGAAGAGCCGAATTGCCTGACGCCCCCAATAGCTGAACTCCTGGCCGGCGAAGTTTGGAGCCGCAAAGATCGCGTCGAATCCCGTGCCACGGTCATCGTTGGGATCGCTGTCACCAGAATTGAAAAAATAAGACGTACGGAATCGAACCCAATCACGATCGTAGGACAGCTCGACAGCAGCCAAGTAAGCACTGATGTCGACTTCACGTCCGGCAATCGGATTCAAATCGTCGCGACCGAACACATAGTAAAACGCGCTGCTGACGTTGATCCGCTCGATGTGTCCGTTACTGGCGCTGCCAAAGTAGTAAGAGCGGACATCGTGCGGCTGAAACACTCCCACCGGATCGGGGCGTACCAGAAAATTGTTGCGATCAAATTCCATCGACGGCTTGTCACGATTGTAGTGAAACGAAACGTTGACGTCGTAGCCGGGAAACAGGAAGTCTTGTCGATAGTAGTTGGCAATCCACGTGTTCTGATGCCGGTCCTCGTCAATCCGGTTGAGGAAACTATTGGTGTCTTTCTCGGTTTGGTCGAGCCACATCACGTTGAATTGGTCGCGATTACTATGACGTGTGCCGAACAAGCGCACCCCACGGTTGACGTCATTGAAGATGAAGCCTCGAAAGTCGCTGACAAAGAACTGACTGCCCGCACGGATGGAAGCGAAATCGTAGTAGGGACTGGTGTCGGCGAGCTTCTTTTCAACGAACCATTCTTCGATTGCCAGAAAGTCGCGGTATCGACTCGTTCCGGCCCGAACGTTCGGATTGACGATCGCCAATTCGTCAGCGACCAGCGCGTTGACGTTAAAGATCAAGTCCACCTTGATCCGCCAATCGACCGGTTTGAAGGCGACCGTGTTACCGTGAAACAAGTCGATTGCCAGGGCGGTGTTTTGGATGAACGTGAACGAATCGGGATCGCCAAAGAACTCAGCCGCACCCGGATTGCGAGTCGCTTCAAACGGTGTTGTGGGCGTGGGCACCTGCCGCGCCTCGAACAGTGTCTCGCTCAACGCCGTGATGTTCAGGAAAACGTGTTGACCCACGATCGGGTAGTCGCCCTTGAGCACATTCTGGTTGTACGGATCCCACCAGGCCCCTTTGATGCCCGGGTAGTCATCCATGATCGGATGACCTTTTCCGTACCGATCCGAGTCTTGCTGGCCGAGCCGCCAGCGATCAAAGACCGGGACAAAGTGGCTGCTTGATTGCGACTCGGTCGGCAACACGCCGCTGGGACCGGTGAAACCGTAGGGGGCGTCACGAGGAATCACGAGGAGCGGATTGGTGTGGTCCTCGCCCCCGGCTATCGTCGGCAAACGTTCAGCGGACTCGTCGCTGCGGCGAAGCACCTTTGGCCGGATCGACTCGTCGATCCACTCGCCAGGCCGAATCTCGCGGATTCGCTTGCCCAGCGACCGTTCGGCCACCGGCGACTCACCAACCTCAATCGCTTCAACCTCGATCGGGCTCTGCAGCGATACCGGCCCCGAATCGCTTCGGAAAGGCTCGTCCTGGGCGGTCCGCGGCATTTTGGGGTCATCGCTCAGCCTCAACCAACCATCCTCCGCAGCTGCATTCGGCGCAGCAGCGAGAGCGTAGGCCATCAGGCCGCTCACCAGGATCGGAAAGTGAACCCGTCGGGTTGGCATCTGGGACTCGGTTCCCTATTTGACGACGTGTTTCCTTCGAACGTTGGCGCGTGGGCAGACCGGCCGATTCGTGCGGTGCTCGATGGTTCTCGTTTCAATCTGTATCGGTTATTCCGATTGTGACGTTGATTGCGAACCTCCCGATCCCTGGGGGTTTTCGCTTAAGTCGTTGGAGAGAACGGCTGCAAACCCGGCAGTCTGGGAGACGAGAGTAAGATGGAGGGATTTCCCGGGGGAATGGCAGCGATCGCTGGCCGTCCACGCTTTCCTCTGTCGATGAGCCCAGGATCGCGGCAGGTCGACTCCACAACCGCTTCGTTGCCTTGAGAATCCGACATGATGCGAGCACGCAAATCCGCTCCGCAACGATCCGCGAAATCGAAACGTCGTGAAACACGGCGGCGACTTCGCGTCGAATCGCTAGAACGCAGACAGTTGCTTGCCGCGAATTTCTCCCTTCACAACGAGGCGTTGCCGGCGGATGTCAACGGCGATGGAAACGTCACGGCAAGCGACGCCTTGGCGGTGATCAACTTCCTTTCCCGGACCGCTCGATCCGAGGGCGAGAGCTTCCTGGGGCCGGACGATGCGAGCGAAACCGAACCGAATGACCAATCCGGTCCGCCGTTGGCACACGATCTGGCGATGCAGGCGACGGG
Source organism: Rubripirellula sp. (assembly GCA_029287555.1). Classification (GTDB taxonomy): domain Bacteria; phylum Planctomycetota; class Planctomycetia; order Pirellulales; family Pirellulaceae; genus Rubripirellula. Next base: position 4,126 of record JARFQX010000463.1, read on the forward strand.
AGGATCCTCGGAGGAGGTGTCCGAAGCTGCCTTGGCTGCTTCCCATTCGGGCACGATGGTCGATGTTGACAACAACGGCACCGTGACGGCGGGAGATGCGCTCGTTGTGATTAACCGACTGCAGGCCGAGGGTGAGGAGATGGACGAGATGCCTCGTCCCGAGCCGCTCGACTACAGCCTGTTTCCAAAAGCGTCGGATGTTGATGAGGACAGAGATGCGACGTTCGAGGTCGACATTCTGAAGAACTTCAAGACATTCGATCCCGACAACCCCGATTTCGAATACACGTCAGTCTTCAACGCGGCCTTTCGAGGTGGTGGCGAGGCGAATCAGTTGACATCCGATGAGGTCGACACCCTGTTGAGTCGCGCTTCGGGGGCGACGCGCAGTGAGGACGCGATCATCGCCGTGGTGGATCGCAGCGGTCGCATCTTGGGCGTTCGGGTCGAGGCGGGAGTCGACGCCGATTTGGTGGCCGATGCCAAGGCGTTGGCGTTTGCGATCGACGGAGCGGTTGCAAAGGCTCGAACGGCGGCCTTCTTCAGTAACAACGCCGCGCCGATTACCAGTCGCACGATCCGCTCATTGAGCCAATCGACGATGGTCCAACGCGTCGTCGAATCATCACCGGTGGCGACGGACCAGGCGTATCGTGGTCCCGGCTTTGTCGCCCCGGTCGGCGTCGGTGGCAAGTTTCCACCCGAAGTGAATTTCACGCCGCAGGTCGACCTGTTTGCGATTGAGCATCAGAGCCGAGATAGCCAACGTCACGCTGGTGAAGATCAGATCAAAGGCAATGCGGACGACTTCTACCTTCGCACGCGATTCAATGCTGACCCGAGGTTCATACCCGGTAACTCGGAGCAATTCTTTCAAACGTGGCCTGAAGCCTACGGCATTCAAACCGATACGTTCTACGACTCGCAGTCTCGAGGCATCGCCACGTTGCCCGGCGGCGTTCCCCTGTACAAGAGCGTGACGGTGGGAGGCACACCGGTGACCTCGCCGCTGAGCGCCTCGTTCAATCTGGTCGGAGGCATCGGAGTCTTCTTCCCGGGGGAAGACGGTTATGCCACCCACGAACAGGGTTTTGAGCACGCATCGGAGCGTGGCGGCAAGGCTCAAAGCGAGCTTTCTCGCACCAACGCCGACAAGGTGCTCGAAGCGGAGTTCGCAGCCTTCATCGCGGCGGCCGGCAATGGCCTCGTCGGCCCGTCGGCCTTCCTCCGCGACCTCCGCGAATTCAACCGCAATCTGCCGGAACTGAAGAACTTCTTCCTGCCCACCGGGCGGATCGATCTAGTCGGTATCACGCTGGAAATTTATGGCCCCAATCCGACACGCCAGTTCCGTAAGCCGGGCGTCGACCGCTTGATTCAAGTGGGTCGTCATCACTTTGGTGGGACAGACCATGTGTCGGGTTCGCTGTACCCGATCGACAAGGATGGCAAGCTGCTCGACAACGGGCAGCCAGTGCCCGAAGGCTGGCTCGTCGCCCCGCACGATTCTCCCAGCTCAGCTCTCACGGCCGAGGCGGTCGACCAAATCATCGCCCAGGGCGTTGAATCGGCACTGGAGACGCGCGCTGCGATTCGCCTGGACATCGATGGCGGGTTTCGACCTGGCGCGCGCACCAGCATGGTGTTAGCCGTCGCCGACACCAATGGCGAACTGCTTGGCGCCTACCGAATGCCCGATGCGACGATCTTCTCGATCGACGTATCGATTGCCAAAGCACGCAATACGTCCTACTACGCAGACCCAGCGGACCTGCAACCCCAGGACCGTATCGACTTCAATGGTGACGGAGAGTTCGGAAACGTCGCTCAGTCACTCGACGATCTCAGCGGTGATACACTCGACCCCGGCACGGCACTGACCAATCGCACGTTCCGATTCCTGGTCGAACCGCGTTACCCAACCGGCATCGAGGTCAGCTCCTCGGCCGGAAAGAACCTGGTGAACGATCCGAACGTCACCCTTTGCGATCAAAAACCGGCCGAGTGTTTGCAGGTGGCGCCTCAGAGCATCCTGCGGCTTCCCGGGATCAATCCCGTTACCGGCGAGAACATTGATCCTGACGCACCGCTCGATGCCGCGGTTTACGGATCGGCCGACAACACCTTCAGTGTGCTCGGTTTCGATGCCTTCAATCCGAGTCGCAACTTTCGCGATCCCGGCGATGCGGAGGTGATCATCTACGGCGATGGAACCAAGCAACCGCTGGCGAACCAGAATGGGATCGTGTTCTTTCCCGGCAGCACGCCTTTGTATCGGCACGAAAACGACGCGGACACACTCATCGGTGGCTTCGGTGTCAGCGGTGATGGGGTCGACCAGGACGACGTCGTTACCTCGGCGGGACAACGTGGCTATGCAGCACCGGCGGCGCTCCGGGTCGACTCATTTACCGTCGCTGGTGTCCGCTTGCCCTTCCAAAAGTTCAACCGCAACCCACTTGGACCGTAGCGAGTTG
>JARFQX010000515.1 GCA_029287555.1 Rubripirellula sp.
CGTTGATCTCCACAGTCGATCAGTACATCCGCAATCAGATCGAACACCACGCGAAGATGTCGTTCCAGGACGAGTATCGACGCATCTGTGAGAAGCACAGCATCGAGATCGACGAGCGATACGTATGGGATTGACCCGAGGCAAACGGCCGGGCCGTTGGCCCTACGTGTACCCTCTGAATTCCATGCCCCAGCCCGTTGGGCTGGGCTAGGCAAATGTCGGGGCTTCGCCCCTGCCGCTCGTAGGACGCGTTTCTGTTTCCGTACTAACGGCGGAGTCGGAGCCACTCGGCCGAGCGATATTGGCCCGTCTTCATGCCTTCGGGTGGACCCTCTTCGCGGAATGGTGCGACCGGCTTCGTGCGTTCGGTGTCCGCGACCGAAGCTGCGAACAGATGGAGATGCGGACCTTCTCGCTGGGGTGCATTGGAATTGCGCCACAGGCAACATGTCGGGAACAAGCCTCCCCGCGATCGTTTCGGGTTCGGATAGACGACGATCCAAATCGTCTTCGCTGAACTCAAGCCGATACGGCAAAGTCCTGCACCGAATCGCAGGTACCGAATCGCAGGTACCGAATCGCAGGTACCGAATCGCAGGTACCGAAACACAGGGTCGGAAACGGGGCGACTTACTTGGGCAGGAAATTGCGCAGGAAAGTGTGGCTTTGCATTAGAGCCATCTTGCGATCTTCCAGCGACCCTTCGTAGGCGCGGTCTTCCACTTCGACACAGACCGGGCCCTGATAGCCGGTATCGGTGAGGACGGAAAAGAACTTGCCCCAGTTGACTTCTCCCATTCCGGGAAGTTTCGGGGAGTGGTAATCATTGGGGTGAGCGAGGATACCGCATTCGTCAAGCCGGTGCGGATCGACACGAACGTCTTTGGCATGCACGTGGAACAACTTGTCGGTAAACTCGCGCATCGGCTTGAGATAATCCATTTGTTGGAAGACGAGGTGCGAGGGGTCGTAGTTCAGGCCGAAGTTGTCACTGGGGATATCCTCAAACATCCGCCGCCAGATAGCGGGGCTGGCGGCCAGGTTCTTTCCTCCCGGCCACTCGTCTTGGGTGAACAGCATGGGGCAATTTTCGATGCCCACTTTGACTCCCTCTTCTTCGGCATGGCGAATGATGGGACGCCAGGTTTCCAAGAATCGGGGCCAATTGTCGTCGACGCTCTTGGTCCAATCGCGGCCCACGAAGGTGTTCATGCGGGACAGTCCGAGCTTGGCGGTTGCCGTGATGACCGCCTTGATGTGCTCAACCGCCTGCTCCGCCTCGGCCTGATCGGGGGCAAGCGGGTTGGGGTAGTATCCCAGGCCACTAATATCGACGCCGTACTTGGCGATCAGGTCGGTGATTTGCGAGATCGAAGCCTCGTCTAATTCAGCCACGTCGATGTGGGTGATCCCGGCGTAACGCCGCGTCGCTTTGCCTTTGGGCCAGCACATCACTTCGACGCACTGGTACCCGATAGCAGATGCGGTCTTCAGAACTTCTTCGAATGTCAATTCAGGAACGATGGCCGTGACGTAACCGAGCTTCATCATGTGGATGGTTCTCCGATGTTGATCCAGCGTTGTTGCTGGTGGCTTTTCAAAATCGCTTCACAAACGCGAATCTCGTGATGTCCGTCAGCAAAGGTTGGGTAGTCGGGCCTGTCTCGATAACGGCCCGATTCGATGGCGGAATAGAAATCAGTAAAGAGTTGCTTGAACGTGTCGCCAAAGCCTTCGTTGTGTCCGCCGGGGTAGCTTGTGGCGGCGGCGGCACGAGGGTCGATTAATGCCGGATCACGCGGAAGCGCTTCGTTGGCGGTGTCCCGGTGACCAATGTTCAACTGATTGGGGGACTCGCTATTCCACGCCAACGACTCTTTTGACCCCGCGATTTCGAATCGCAGGCAGTTTTTCCGGCCGGCGGTGACTTGCGAGACCCACATCACGCCTTTGGCTCCACTTTCGAAGCGAAGCATCACGCAACCGTAGTCTTCGGTAGTCACATCGATCGACTCGGTAGCCGTATGCTCATTCCGTTTGCCGCTAAATGTCTCCACACCGCCAAGCGGTCGCTTTCGCTTGGGATAGACGGTCGATAAGTCGGCGCAGACCGCGGCGACTTTTTGGTTCAAGATGTGTTGAATCAAATCGAGCCAGTGGGTGCCAATGTCGGCGACCGCGCGAAGTTGCCCGCCATCGTCGGATAGCACGCGCCAGTTGAAATCGGTTGGATGGAACAACCAATCTTGCACGTAGCTGCCGGCAACGTGAAACAGTTCGCCGAGCTTGCCCGATCTGGCGCGCTGGGCAGCCTCGATGCAGAGCGGATAATAGCGGATGTTGTAGTTGACGCTGGCGGCAACCCCGGCCTGATTGGCCAACTCCACCAACTGCTGCGACTCGCCGGCGTCCATCGCCAGCGGTTTTTCACAAAGCACGTGCTTGCCGGCGGCGAGAACACGCTTGGATTGCTCAAAGTGAAATCGATTGGGTGACGTGATATGAACGACGTCGACACCATCATCGGCAAGAAGTTCGTCCAAGCTTGCGTAGCCGCGGTCGACTCTCAGACGCTCGGCGGAGGCTTGAGACTTATCGGGGTTCGAACCCAGAACCCCGCGCACGGAGACTCCTGCGCGACGCAATCCCTCGACATGGACCGGGCCGATGAATCCGGTCCCGACAACGGCGGCGGATAGAATACTCATGCCCCGTTTTTATGCGAGTCCACTCGGGCTAGCAAGTCGCGGCAGGAGGACTTGGAACTTTCGTGCGCGAGCCACACTCAAGACGCTTTCGCTCGCAGACGCTCGATGTCACCCTCGACACTCGTGCGTTGCTTCTTCAAATCCCCCAGGCTCTCTCGTTCGCGTTGCACCACTTCTTGGGGCGCGCGAGAAACGAAATTCTCATTGCTGAGTTTCTGTTCCTTTCCGGTGATTTGTTTGACGAGCTGTGCCAGCAATTTTTCGAGCCGATTTAGTTCTGCGTCGATATCGATGAATCTCTCGAGGTCGACATGGACTTCCACGTCGATTGCCGGGATTGCCAGCGGAGCGTCGGTCTCGAAGGCTTGCGCGTCTGGGCCAATTGCCGTAATTTCGGCTTGAGCAAGTCCGCGAAAATAGTCGGCCATCGGCTGGAGTAATTGTCGGGACGACTCGCTGCAAAGAATCGACACGGGGACTGATTCGCGTGGCGGAATATTCTGGCTTGCCCTGATTCGGCGTATTGCCCCGACCACTTCCTGGAATTCTGCGAACTGGCGCTCGATCGAACCGTCATGATGATCTGCTTCGGCGTGAGGCCATGGTGCGAGCATGTTGAATCGCGTGGCTTCGACCGGCACCGGGACACCTCGCTGCGGTGCCGCATGACCGAGCGATTCCCAGATCGCCTCGGTCAGGAACGGCATAGTCGGGTGGAGCAAGCGCAGAAGCTGGTCCAGGCCGTGGGCCATCATGGACTGCGTGACGTCCCGCTTCTCGGGGTCGGCCAGCCTGGGTTTGGCAATTTCGACGTAGAAGCTGCAGAATTCATCCCAGGCGAAGTCGTAGAGGATCCGCGAGGTTTCTGAAAAACGATAGTGCTTGAGGCCTTCAGTGACCTGTTGATTAACCGTCGACAATCGGCTCAGCAGCCAGCGGTCTTCGAGAGGAAGTTCGTCAACCGAGAGGTTCTGTGGCGTGTACCCCTCTAAGTTCATCAGCACAAAGCGGGCGGCGTTCCACAGCTTGTTCACAAAATTCCGCGCCGTTTCGAACCGCTCACTTACGACGGCGCCTTTGGCTAACGCCTTGTCCTGCTCACTCTCGGCCCATTGGGTTGAAAATGGCTTCTTGCAAGCCGGACATTCGATCACCGCAAGCGATCGATTCTTCTTGGTTTGATCGATCAGTTTTTCACAATGCGGGCATTCGTATTGGACCGGCATCCGCACGTCCTGGGTATCGGTCGACAGTCGTGCCAATCCGAACCGCAACGCGTCGGGCCCGAACTTGTCGATCACGTCAATTGGATCGACACCGTTGCCCTTGCTCTTGCTCATCGTTTCGCCCTGTCCATCGAGAATCTTGGGATGGATGAAGACTTGGTGAAACGGTACGTCACCGACGTTGTTCAATCCCATGAGCACCATGCGGGCGACCCATAGCGTGATGATGTCGCGCGACGTAATCAGTGTGCTGGTTGGATAGAAATACTCGAGCTCGGGAGTCTTGCTGGGCCAGCCGAGGGTACTGTGCGGCCAAAGGGCTGAGGAGAACCACGTGTCGAGCACATCGGGATCCCGCTCCATACCGATCGCTTCGAGTTTCGATTCTCGCGGGTCCCCCTCGGTCCTCAAACACACAAAGATGCCTTGCGTCCCGTCGTTACTCCGATCGATCCGGTAACTCAGGTCGGTTTCGGTGTCACCTCCGATTTGTTCGATCTTCTCACTCAGCTGATTGGTTTCTTCGTCCGACAAACCGGTTCGGGACCAGATCGGAATACGATGTCCCCACCACAGTTGACGGCTGACCGGCCAATCGCGTTTTTCCCGGAGCCAGTCGAGGTATCCCTTGCGGTATCGCTCGGGAAAGATCTTGACTCGCTCGTCCGTGACCGCGTCCATCGCTGACTGTGCCAATTCGTTCATGGCCACAAACCATTGGTCGGCCAGGTACGGTTCGATCGGAGTCTTGCTGCGATCACTCAGGGGCAACTCGATGTCGCGATCCTCCACATCGCCGAGCAGTTCCAAGGCTTCCAGGTCGGCCACCACTCGCTTTCGGGCTTCGGGAATACTCAGCCCTTCGTAGCGGCCCCCTTCGGCATTGATGGTTCCATCGGGGTGCAAGATGTTGATCATTGGCAAATCAAGCCGTTGACCGACTTCGTAGTCATTCGGGTCGTGGGCCGGAGTAATCTTGACGCAGCCGCTCCCCAGCTCGGGCTTGGCCCAGACGTCAACGACCAACGGGATCGCCCGGTTGAGCAAAGGAAGCATCAATTGGCGACCATCGAGGGCCATGTCGCGAAGTTGGATCAGCTTGGGAAGCATCTCTGTACGCCTGGTTTGCAACCGGGAGAGCTGCGTTTCAATTTCACTTTTCTCGCTCTCGCCGGACTCTTTGAGTTTTTCGCGCAGCGTGGCCTCGATCGCGTCGAGCGCGGCGGCCGGGTCGGGATGGACGGCGACTGCGGTGTCACCCAGCATCGTTTCGGGACGCGTCGTGGCGATCTCGACGCGCTTGGGCTCGCCCGGTTTGGGGTCGATGACCGGATAGTCGATGTGCCAAAAATGGCCCTTCTTTGTAACGTTCTTGACTTCGTCGTTGCTGACGGCGGTTTGCAGAAAGGTGTCCCAGTTGACCAGTCGTTTGCCGCGGTAGATCTGCTTCTTGGCGAACAGGTCAAAGAACGTTGCCCGCACCGCGGCGGCACACTGGTCGTCGAGCGTAAAACGTGTTCGGTCCCAGTCGCAACTGCACCCCATCCGTTTGAGTTGATCGAGGATCCGCTTTTCGTACTGGTCCTTCCATTGCCAGATCCGTTGGACTAATCCTTCGCGGCCGATGTCATGTCGAGAGAGGTTTTCCTGCTCCTTGAGCCTGCGTTCCACGACCGCTTGCGTCGCGATACCGGCGTGGTCGGTGCCCGGCATCCAAAGTGTTTCGAAACCCATCATGCGGTGCATTCGAATCACGATGTCTTGAAGCGTGTTGTTCAAACCGTGGCCGAGATGCAACGCCCCGGTGACATTCGGAGGCGGGATGACGATGGCAAAAGGTCTTCGATTCGGATTGACCTCGGCGTGTCCGCACCTGGCTTCCTCCCAAGCGCGTGAGATGCGAATCGATTCCGCAGCATGATCAAATCGGTCAGGCAGTTCGTTCATCAGTTCTGAGCATTCAAAACGGAAATGGAAAAACGGAAGGGGAGAGCCACTATTTTCCGCCGAGCGGCATCTCTTCCTTGTGCAGTTTGTACTCAACAGCGTCGACCAGGGCTCGCCAACTGGCGTTGATGATGTTTTCGCTGACGCCGATGGTGCCCCAGGTCTCCTTGTGGTCGCCGCTTTCGATGTTGACTCGGATCGAGGCGGCCGTGCCCGCGCCCGAGTCGACGACGCGGACCTTGTAATCGAGCAATCGCATCTGACCCAGACAGGGATACGTGTCGAGCAGCGCTTTGCGCAGCGCCGCGTCGAGCGCGTTAACCGGACCGTGTCCCTCGGCGGCGTCGAACCAGAGGGTTTCTCCGACCTTAAGTTTGATGATCGCTTCGGCAAACTCTCGATGGTGAAAGGTATCGCGGTCGCCCGCCACGACCCGATATTTGATTGTTTGAAAATGCGGTTCAAACGTGCCGGCGGCCCGCTTGACTAGCAGGTCAAATGACGCGCCCGCACTCTCGAACTGGTATCCCTGGTTCTCCAGTCGGACCACTTCGGCGAGGATGCGATCCATCAATTCACGATCGTCTTCGATGTTGTGCTTGGTTGCGACCGCCACGATATTGCTGCGCCCCGACAACTCGCTCACCAGAATTCTTCGCTCGTTCCCCACCAGCGTCGGGTCGATGTGCTCGTAGGTCTTGGCAGCTTTGCTGATGGCATGCACGTGCATCCCGCCTTTGTGGGCAAAGGCGCTCTGGCCGACAAACGGCTGGTTGTCTCGCCACTGAAGATTCGCCGTTTCGTAAACATAGCGACTGAGTTCGGTCAGGTGCGTCAGCGGTTGACCCCCCAAGACTTCGGTGTCCCTCTTCTTCAGGCCTAGGTTTGCGATCACGGAAATCAAGTCTGCATTGCCGCAACGTTCGCCAATCCCGTTGATCGTGCCTTGTACTTGCCTGGCACCCACATCAACCGCCGCCAAGGAGTTGGCCACCGCGAGGTCCCCGTCGTTGTGGGTGTGGATGCCAAACTGAACATCGTGGTCCTGCAGCGCCGCAATGGCGGTCGCGGTTACCGCCGCGACCTGTTCCGGAAGCGTGCCGCCGTTGGTGTCGCACAACACCAGCCATCGTGCTCCACCGGCCGCCGCCGCTCGAAGGGTCTTCAGTGCGTACTCCGGGTTGGCCGCGTATCCGTCAAAGAAATGCTCCGCGTCGTAGATCAACTCGGCATGACGGCTGAGAAACTCCACGCTCTCACCGATCATCTCCAAATTCTCGTCAAGGCTCACGCGGAGCACTTCGGTGGCATGATAATCCCACGTTTTGCCAACCAGGGTGATGCACGGGGTTTGAGCCTCGACCAACGCTTTCATGCCGGGGTCGTCTTCGGCTTTCATCGATCTCCGTCGAGTCATTCCAAACGCGCAAACCTTGCTCGAGCCCAGGTCGCGATTGCGGATTTCACGAAAGAAGGCAACGTCCTTCTCGTTCGATAGCGGATAGCCGCCTTCGATGAATTCGATCCCGATCTCGGCCAGTCGAGAGGCGATGTTCAGCTTGTCTTGCAGCGAAAAGCTGACGCCCTCGCCCTGCGAACCGTCTCGGAGGGTGGTGTCGTAGATCAGGATCGGTTGGGAAGTCATGTTGGATCGGGGGCGGTCGAGTGGCTGGGTCGATGCGTTGGCTGGGCGGCCCAGGAGGCAGTCGAATGGGCGTTAGGATACGAAAAAACCCCCGAACCAAAATGAGGCCTCGGGGGTGAAATGTCAGTCAGCAATCGCCGATCGGACCTGTTCGGAGTCTTCGCTTCCGACAGGCAGCTCTCTCACCCGCGTCGGACCCGGCTCACAATGCCGGCGACGCGGATAATCGCGGGAATCAGGATCGGTGAATTCACGTCTCGTCTTGTCTCGGTGGATCCCAGGCTGGGTTCGTGGATCGTTCAACGCCCGTTAAGGATGATCTTCTGCCCGACGCCTGTCAATCGCGGCTCCGATGCGGCGGAACGATTCCGGTCCGATCGATTTCTCCTTCGCTGGCGGTCCGACAGCGAAGCCCCGTCAGCGGTCGTCGGACGCTTGCCGTCACGCCGGTCGACTCAGCTTGGGGAGGGTATTGTGAATGCGTCGTAGCGATGGTGCGGGTTGATCGGCGCGAGGAGGACGGTCGCTAGCCCGCGTATTCCTCAGCTTCGTCAAGCTCACCACCGATGTGTTGCGTTTGGGCAACGAAACACGTTGTCTTTTCGCATCATCGCTCCCTCGGGCGTGGTAGGGTTCCGTGGACAAAGTCTGTCCAAATCGAATCCCTTCCCAAATCGATCCGGTTCACGCAATCGTGATCGATCGCCCCCCGGAAACCGATGTTTGAGCCGGCAGCCACGAGCGAACCTGCGCGAGACGCGATGGCCTTGGTGAGGCGACTGATGATGGTCGTCGTTGCCGGCGCCTGGCTCGTCTCGGGCGGATGTAGTCGGCTGCGTTTGCCGGCGATTGATTCGACCGGTTCGTGCCTTTGCGCTCCGAAGCCTTTTACCACGACGCTGGCGCTTCCCGGCATGTCGGGCGAAGAGTGTGGACTGCTCGGCCACATGCGTCGCAGTTGCCAGCGGGTTAGCGACCATTTTCATTCCAAGCACGGGCCGAAGTTCGTTTTTCCGCAGCCCGCCTTCGCTGAGCCAGCCACGCCGCCCCCTTGCCCTCCGCCCGCTGCGCCGCCCTCGGCGGCGTGCAACGAGCCGTGCGTTCCCAGTGCGCCCTGCAATGGATCGTGCAAAGATGGCCCGCCCGCCGTGTTGCTCGGAAGCGAGTGTTGCGGCAAGCCCGGCAAACTCCCCAAGCGTGGAAATCGCGGTTGCATCCTGCTTTCCCCCACCAAGGTCGTCGCACCGGTTGGTGGCGAGGTGGTCCTGCTCTCGGGCATTTGCGGAACCGACGGCTACCTGCAAATGAACCAGAAGCTTGAATGGATGTTGACGCCCGATAGTGTTGGTACCTTTATCCAAGTGGGCGATGACGAACCGGGCGTGCTGGCGCGAATGGTTGGCTCGAAGGAACGGCCAACCAAGCACGATCCCTCGTACGCTTTAGGCATCACCAGCACCAAACGAACGCTTATCACGCGTGGAAACAATGACACGCGAGACGATGTCCAGCTGGAAAAAGGACAAACCTGGATCACGATCAGCAGTCCGAGTGAAGGAACCAGTCGCGTGACGGTGCTGGCACCCGAAAGTGAGTGTTGGGACCAGCGCAAAGCAACCGCGACGATCTATTGGGTTGATGCACGTTGGCAGTTTCCCTCTCCGCAGATCGTTCCGGCCGGGCAGCCCGTCGAATTGACAACACGGGTGACCCGCTCCGAAGGATCGCTCCCGGCCCGCGGCTGGAAGGTTCGCTACGAAATCCTCGATGCGCAGCTCGCCACCTTTGCCGGGACCGGTGGGGCGACGGTCGTCGAAGCCGAGGTTGACGATTCGGGCAATGCTTCGGTGCAACTCGTTCCCAACCCGGGAACCAGCGGCACCGCGGCAATCGGGATCCAGGTGATTCGTCCCGGTGGCGAGTCGGACAACATTCCGACCATTACTCTGGGGCGCGGACAGACGTTTGTTACCTGGAGCGCACCGCAACTCGGGCTGCGCGTTGGTGGACCCCAGGTGGCTTCGTTCGACGCTCCTTTCCAGGTCGTCGCCAACGTCTCCAATCCGGGTGACCAGGCAGCTACCAACGTTCGAGTGAATGTTCAGCTTCCGCCCGGGACTCGAGTGCTTAGTGCTGACTCCTTCGCGCAGGTGCTTCCCAACGCGGTCACTTGGGAAATCGGAACCATTCCCCCTCGACAGCAATTGGATCTGTTTCTCGATTTAGCAGCGCAATCTCCGGTTGATCTTGTCTTCCAGGCACGCGCCGATGGGTTGGTTGCCGAGGATCAGGTTCGCATTGACATCTTTCGACCCTCGCTTTCCCTCCGTGTCCAACCGGTTCCAGACAGAGTGGAAGCGGGCCAAAGCGTGACCTTCGATATCGACGTCACCAACACGGGGGATCGTCCGCTACAAAACGTCACCGTGTTGGCGACAGGTGATCAGGCCATGATGCATCAAGGTGGAACGCCCACCGTGACCAACTCCAAAGACGACGGTCCGCTGCAGCCCGGGCAGACCTGGGGGGCACAAATCGTCTTCGTCCCCACCGAGGCGGGACAACGCTGCGTGTCGGTCCAGGCGACCGCCGACGGCGGACAACGGGCCACCCAGCAGGGATGCGTGACTGTGATCAATCCGGTTCCCCGCAATCCATCGTTGTCCGCCACGATCGAGGGCAAGAACCGAATCGCGACGCTGCAAACCATGTTGGTGCGCACCCGGATCGTGAACCAAGGACTCGGTGCGGCCCGCAACGTTCGAGTGACCCTGTCGTATCCGCAGCAATTGCTCCTGCAGCAGGCGACGGAAGGAGCCGATCAATCTCGCGTCAACCAAGGGATGGTGTCGTGGGTGGTTCCCACGATTGAGCCGGGACAGGAAGCGGTTTTGGAGGGGCAGTTCGAAGCCAGATCGGCGGCGGCGCGAGCCCAGATTGCCGTCGCCGCTGAAAGTGCCGAAGGGGCACTTGCGAATAACAGTTACGTGCTCGAAATCATCGAGGTCAGTCCGCCGCCCCCGGTCGAGACGCCACCGACGTTGCCACCGGCGCAGCCACCACCGGTCATTCCCAGCGGTCCCGCGGCACCACTGCAGGGAGCTCCGATCGCCCCACCAACCGCGACGGCTCCACCGGTCGAACCGATTCCATCCGCCCCAGCACGGTCCGAACGACTGCTCGTTTCGCTGCTCGGACGCGACAACCCGGCGCGGGTGGGACAACCGATTCGCTACTCACTGAGCATCGTTAACGATTCGTCGCAACGCGACGGTCAGGTGGGAATTCAGTTCCGGTTGCCCGATGGTGTTCAACTGGTCCGCGTCAGTCCCTTCGCCAACCCGGAGCTGAGCGAGTATCGAATCGATGCGGGCGTCGTATCGCTCGCCTACATCCGATCCATGGAGCCGGGCGAGCGAGTCGATTACCAGTTGGTCTTGAGCAGCAATCAGCCACAAACGTTTGATTTGGCGATTCAGGTACGCAGCTTACGGATGGTCGATGGCATCGTGGAAACGGCAACGACGAGCGTCGTCCCCTGAGATAGCGTCGTTTCCTGAGATGTCGTCCCGTGAGAAACTGGGCCGGCGAGCGGCGGGTCCCTTACTTGAGCAGCGCCACGATTTCGTCGTGGCCACTGTTGCGGGCATGGTCGGCGGCTGATTCGTTGTCCTTGTCGACCAGAGTCTTGTCGGCTTGATGTTTCAGCAACACCTCGACGACCTCGGTTTGCCCCAACCCGGCTGCCATCATCAGGGGCGTGAATCCCTCGGTCGAGTCACGTGCGTCGATGTCGGCCCCGGCGTCAATCAGCGCTTCGGCCGCTTTCGCAAAGGGACCCGTGCAGGCGTGAATCAGTGGCGTCTTTCCTTCGGAGTCGCGACAATCCACGGTTGCCCCTTGCTTGATTAGGTAGTTGACCGTTTCGGTATGTCCATTGTACGCGGCCATATGCAGCGCGGTCAGCGAACGCGTCGGATCAGCCACGTTGACATCCATTCCCGATTCGATCGCACCACGCACCGAATCAAGACGACCCTCGTAAGCCGCCATCCGAAACGCATCGCCGCTAATCCTGGGCTGCGGTTTCGTTTGACCCTTTTCCGCCGTCTCTTCCGTTGCTGAGTTCGGCTGGACCTTCGTGGCCGCTTTGGTTGGCTCTGATCGCCGGTCGGATGATTCGCGGGTTGCGACCGATCCCGAGGCTCCAGTCGATTCGGACTTGGTGGTCTCGGTAGCCGAGTTGGAGCATCCACCCAGGGCCGCAACTGCGACGGCGATGGGGAGCAAGCGGGTGCAGCGGAGCACGGATTTCGTCATGGTGTCGCCTGAGTGGGTGGGGCCAGCAAATGGGGTGTCTGCCTCGAATCGGCTGCCGGCCCCAAATTGGCTGCTGGATCGGAACGCGAGATGACGATGGTGTCACCTTGCCATCGGGCCGTCAAACCGGCCTGGCTGGCAACCAGGTCGACAAGTTGGCGGAGTGTCACGTCCTGGCCCTCCAACGTGATCAGCTGCTTGCAAGCTTTTGCCGCGGAGGGTTCGATCACGCAGGTCTTGCCAGCGGTGTTGGCAAGTTGTCGGAGTGCATTCTCGGCGGAAGTTGTCATCTTCTTCAAGGTGAACGTGTCCCGATCGGGATCGGGGCGCGAGCCTTTAGCCGCCTCGCGCAGCAACAGGCAGGTTGCCTCTCGATGCGCCGTCATACTCGCCTCAGCCACAATCCACCGCGGCGAAACTCGCAATTGGGCCGAAGCATCCGCTGCCTTCAGCACGCGGCTGAATCGTCCAAGGGGCACGGGACCTCGCGCGTATCGGCGGGTGATGCGTCGTGAATTCCCCCCCGGCTTGTCGGTCCGATCCTCGGCATCGGCAAACTGGGCCAAGATCAGAGCGATGGCGACTTGCCGTTCGATCTGCTTCCAATTCACAGCCGGCCAATGGTCGTGTGGAAGCTGAAACGGCCCGTCATCCGAATCGGCTGCGACTTGTTTCAATGCCTCCTGCGGTGTGGTCAATTCGGGCCAGGCGACGTCAATGCGGTCACCCAATCGTACCTCGGGGATCGAGAGGATTGCGGCGGATGTCTCATCGACCCAGCTTTCTCGACCCACCAACAAGATCCTTTCAATCGCCATGAGGGAGCAGTCTCGCGAGTCGGCCAGCTTTTCAATGGCCGTGAAGACGGTGGGGCCGACAGGGCCTGCGTCGACCGGAACACTGGGATCGACGCGGCGATCGAGCCAAAGACTCACCCCCGCCTCGGAAGCAAGACTTTCCAGTGCGTCGCGAAACGGTTTGCCATCGAGCAACGAAGTCATCGGCGCTTCGAGACGGCGCACGAATTCACCCTCGCGCGAGAAGTGGTCCGAGCGGGCTGTCTGCGAGGCGATCAGAAAAATGGTGACGAGCAGGGAAAGCCGGCGTAACGTTCCCATTCCAATTCGTCGCCCGCGACACCGCGTCGCCGCAATCTGCCGCGTACGGATTGAGATTGAAGTTTGCTTCATGAATGAAAGGGACTTTAGCGGCGGCGACGTTGGTTGACCGCCAAGCCTGCCAAGGCCTGGCGGGGGGGCGTCGTGCGGGTCCTCGCAAGCAGCTTCCCATTTGACAATTCGGTCGCTTGTCGGGGGATTTCGCCGTGACTAGACTCGCCCAGTATACCAGGGCCAGCCTGGGGGGCATCGAGCCTGCGATCTCGACGGTTGGGATTGACTTGCCCGAGTTTTTTTCCCCCCGAAGCGAAGGGATTTTCGCAACTTATGGGGCGGGGGACTTGCCCGGCTCGCTTGGGTGCATAGGATGCTCGCGCGGGCAAGATGACAGTGATGACACCAATTGAGTTCAACGCGCTGGAGAACACGTGACTTCACCACTCGTCCGGACGACACGCTTGGCGATGGCCTATCGTCGCTATCTTGGGTCCACCAATTCGCCCCGCTACGCCGCTGAGGTGAATGAGTTCTACAGTGTTTCGACTTTGACGACGTTGCTGAGTCGCGGCGATCTTGAGCTTCGGCGGGCGGCCGCCCTGGCTCGTGGAATGTTGGGAGACCGCGGCTCGATCGAACCGCTGGGACGGGCTCTTTCCGATCCCGACCGGGGCGTCCGATTGGCAGCGGATGATTCGTTCCGTGCCTTGTTGATCCGGGATGCCGCACCGCTGCATCACCAGCAATTGCTCAAGGTGATGCACTTGAACGATGGAGGCGAATTTGCCGGTGCCCTTGCACCTTGCATGATTCTGGCCGACCACGCTCCGCTCTATGCGGAAGCCCACCATCAGTTGGCCGTTTGTTGGCATGGTCTGGAGAACTTTTCTCAGGCAGAGTCGGCGTACATCGCCTGTCTTTGGCGGTGCCGCTATCACTACCCGGCGTGGCTTGGCCTTGCCCGATGTCGACTGGTGCTGGGTGAGAGTGAGGGGGCGATCGAAGCGCTCAAACGCTGCTGTGAAATCTGCCCGGACATGGAGAGCGCCCGTCTTCAGATGCGGGCGATTCAGCGTCGGCTGCGTCGGGCGAGCGACTCATGAGGCTTGGTCGCACCCATTCCATTTGGATCGCTCGAGACCTGCAAGAGCCCAGCAATCAATGGGGGAGTCCCTTTGAAATACGATGAAGCCCTGGTCGGAACCATCGCGATCATCGTTGCGATCATCGCGGCCGGAATCGCGGTTGGTCCGTGGAGAGAGCCTTACCGGTTGCGAACCTTCTCGGCGATCTGTCGACGCTTTGGAAAGCCGGTCGCTCGCGGCGTTTGGGTAGCGATTGCCGTGGCTCTGCTCGGTTCCGGACTGGCGATCCTCAGCGGATTGAGGCCGAATTACGCCGATCCAGCCCATCGGGCGGACTTGAATCAGGATTGAGCAATCCTCGATGGGTCGCGTCGCCTCTTGCCGGCCTCCCTTCGTCCCGGACTCCCTCGTGGAAGTCCGTTTCTAGCTGCCTGGATTTGCGTCCTTGACCGCCTTGTCCATCACTTCGATTGCCGACTTGGTGTATCGCTCGTAGTTGTCGTAGAAGTGGTTCATCGATGCTTCATCGGCGAAGAAGAACATCCGATTGTAGATCGGATCTTTCAGTCCCCACTCACGTTTTCCTTGCACGATGCGGCGTTCCTCAAAGAAGATGACCGCGTCGATCTCGTTCAAAACGGGCGTGAACGGAACCGGATCGCTCAGGAAGGTCTGCAAGTTTTCCGCGTTGGCAAAGAGATAGAGCTTGCCGAGGTGGATGACACCGTGCTCCGGTTTGCCTTCGACCCACTTGTCGTCACGAATCACCGTGACGGGACAGAATCCCTGCATTGCGAGTTCGGCTTGTTTTGACGACTCCTGGGCTGAAGAGGGCCGCTGGGTCGCCCCCGCGAGGGCGGGTCCATCCGAGACGCTCCCCGAGATGGAATCGGCGGCGACGTCTGCCGCGTCGAGTGCCGAGGCGTCCGTGGGAGCAGGGGTGGCTCCGCTCGCCGGCAATTGCAGCGATGGCCCTCGCGATCCGGTGAGTTGGGCTTGCGTCGAACTGTTCGTTGGAAGGGTTAACCCGGTGTTGGCCGCATTCGCGTCGGCGGTCGTCGCTGAATCCGTCTCGGGCGAGGGGCCGGCTGCGATCGCCGAGGCAGGCGGTTGAGCCGCGTTGACAACGGCTGCGGCAGCCCCGTGCAGCATTGCCACGTAACGATCGGGGCTCTGCGGGCTGACCGAGTGCGAGAGCGTCTTGCCGTCGGTCGTGACCACAACATCGGTGGGGAATTTGGTGACCTTGAACATCTCGGCCAACTTGTCGCTTTTCTCGGCGTCGACCTTCACGGCAACAAAGCTGGAACTGATCGTTTCACCGACCGCTGGCTGCTGGAATGCGCCCTGCTCGAGCTTTTCGCACCAAGTGCAGTTATCGGTGTAGAAGTGGAGCAACAGCAGTTTCCCTTCGCGCTGGGCCTGGGCGTGAGCGGCGCGAAGATTGGTTTGCCAGGCGATCTCGGCCTGTGCTGGCGAGGCGGCGATCAGCGTGATCGCCAGCGTGATCATCAGGGAAGGGGCTGCCTTGCGCATCGAACCTGTTTCCTGTCGTCGGAATGCTTAAACAGTGGGAGGGGCAAACGAAAGAGCGCTACAAACGCTGCCTCCTTCATCGACCATGGGGATGCTGCGTCTTGAGGCGAAAGTACAGACTGGATTGACTTTGACGCTAGCGCGATCTTTGCCGGCTAGCTCCTTCGGGTGGCCGGTCCGACCAGGAAGCACTTGACAAAGCCACGCGGGGGTATATATTTCAGGACAATGTTTGAAGGTAACCGGGAAAAAAGCTGGTTGCCTTTCTCAGGACGGCTCGATCGCGTCCCTCTGTTCCGGTGCCCGTCTGATGCGGCCATCGGGTTCCGCCAAAGATTCCTTGATGGAATGGATCGGTAGGAACGGCTATTTTTAGATCGGGTCGGCTGATGAGACGTGGTTTTGGTCATCAATCGAAACCGTCCCCGCCCGCGCGACCCAGCATCCATTGACTTGACGGCGAATGCCGAGAAAGGGATTTTTCAGGTCGAGAGCACGACTCTTGCGACCGGCAACAAAAAAACGATTCGTAGCGCGATACTAATAAGTCGCTCTTGTGCCCGCGAATGAATTGGAAGTGCGGGACCCATCTCTCAATCGATCCAAACTCACTTTCCTACCCTGAGAGGGCTCTTACCGCGGCTCTTTGGACCAGGGTGCCTTTCCTTCAAAATGGCGCGGTATTTCTTCAATCTTGCTGACAACAGGCTGCAATGACCCGGTTTGAGGCCGGACGAGAGGAGAACGAAGTCCACGTTCCAAAACCCTTCGGGGTTCCTCTCGGTCAAGATTGCTAGCCTGATCAGCCTTCTGGATGACACATGGCGAAAAAGAAACGGACGAATCGAGGTCGGAATTCCTCTGGCTCCAATGGAGCAGTCTCGGCTCACGGTGGTGGCGGTAAGTCCAGAGCCCGACGCCGTCGACGGGGCGGTGGCGGAGGAGGTAACTCACCTTCGGCTGCCAATGCGGATCGTGAAAACGAAAGCCCCAGCGATGCACCGCTCGAGGAAGGATTTGGCATCCTTGAGCTCCACCCCAATGGCTACGGATTCCTCCGCGGCATTGAGAACAACTACGCGCGGGAACGGAGCGATCCTTTTGTTCCCGGCACGATGATCGAGCGTTTCGGGCTGCGACAGGGCGTCTACATCAAAGCCATGGTGCAGGAAGCTCGTCGCCAACAGGGCCCGCGGGTCCGCGAGATTCTTGACGTCGATGGTATCAAGCCGGAGGACTATCCCGACGTCAAGAGTTTCGACACGTTGACCGCAATCAATCCCGAAGAGTGGCTCCACTTGGAATGCGGTCGGACGCCGATTACCAATCGTGTGATCGACTTGCTCGCCCCGATGGGCAAGGGCCAGCGAGCGTTGATCGTCGCTCCGCCGCGAAGCGGTAAGACGATCATGCTGCAAGACATGGCACACGGGATTGCGGCCAACCATCCTGACGTCAAGCTGATCGTCTTGCTGATCGATGAGCGGCCCGAGGAAGTGACCGACATGAAACGGAATGTCACCGGTGGGGAGGTTGTCGCCAGCAGTCTCGACATGGATGTGGAAAGCCACGTCCGGCTCAGCCAGTTGGTGATCGACCGGGCACGAAGGCTCGCGGAGATGGGGCAGGATGTCTTCTTAATGCTCGACTCTATCACCCGCCTGGCAAGGGCGTTCAACAAGTGGGTTGGCCGGTCCGGTCGGGGCGGTGCAACCATGACCGGCGGCCTCGACATCAAGGCCATGGATATTCCCAAGAAACTGTTCGCCACCGCTCGAGCTTTTGCCGAGGGCGGATCTTTGACGGTGGTGGGAACCGCACTGGTGGACACCAATAGCCGGATGGATGAGGCCATCTTCCAGGAGTTCAAGGGAACCGGAAATATGGAGTTGGTGCTCGATCGCCGATTGGCCGACCGACGTGTTTGGCCTTCGATCGACATTTCCCAAAGTGGAACCCGCCGTGAAGAGCTTCTCCACGATGAGGAAACATATGAAGCGGTGACCATGCTCCGCCGAACCCTCAGCAGCATGCATCCGTGCGATGCCATGGAGCAGTTAACCAAGCAGCTCAGCCGCTTTGAATCCAATGATGAGTTCATCAAGTTGATCAGCGGCGCGAAGGCTTCGTTTTGAGTGCGACTTGCCAGCGTCGATGATTCGACGGCTTGTCGCGATGAACAACGCATTGCAACGTCGGGCGACGATGGCCAGAATAGGCGACGCCTTCGGAGGGTAAGCGAATTGGTGAGCGGCCTCACTGGAACTGAGGTACCCCGCAAGGGGCTGCGGGTTCGAGTCCCGTGCCCTCCGCTAAGCGAGAAGCGAGAAGCGAGAAGATAAGACGCCGAGGTTGAATTCCGCTCGCCTCTCGCCTCTCGCCTCTCGCCACTCGCCACTCGCCTCTCGCCTCTCGCCACTCGCCACTCGCCTCTCGCCTCTCGCCTCTCGCTTCTCGCCTCTCGCCACTCAAAAAAAAAACCGGCCGTCAACCTTCGGAAAGGCTGCCGACCGGTAATTGTCGCTTTGATCTATCGGCGGCAAAAATGGAGCCGCTGGGAGAAACGCGAGAGTCTCAGCGTGCTACTGCACAAGCCTTTGGGTGACTCAGGCGAACCCTAAAAATGATCCCTCTGCCGAAAATAGGAAGATCAAAGCAGGTGTGGGCATATTCAAAGCCCACGACC
>JARFQX010000592.1 GCA_029287555.1 Rubripirellula sp.
TCATTGCGGACCCTGTTCATTTAATTGGCGTAAGCAGGACGCCGTCCATCTTTCGGGTCTCTTGTCATTTCGGGGCACTGGGCTTTTCGGGGCACTGGGCTTTTCGGGGCACTGGGCTTTTCGGGGCACTGGGCGCGGGGGTGAGGTGAAGGCGAGTCCGTCTCCCCGCTCCTCCCTCTCCCGTCCACCTGCTAGGGCGGGGTGAGTGTGCGACAGCGTTCGTTTCTTCTTTGCTGCGTTCGCTGGCGCCCCGTTATCGCACACCACTGCCCGGATTCGGCCACGCTTGTGCGGGGAGACAGTCTAGATGCGGTGTTGGCGCAGAATTTGCGGACTCTGCGGGAGCCTATTGATCATGCAAACGCCAAGACGGGGAGTGTGATCAACCACGGCTGAGATCCGCCTGAGTCTGAATTCTTTGATTAACATCCAAGGAGACTGAACCGATGGTGCGTTTGAACTCCCGAGAGGAACGGCGATCGCCAATTGCTGCTCGTCGAGTGGTGCAGCACGAGAAAACAACTCGCCGTCGGATGCTTGTTCAGTTGCTTGAAGATCGCCGGTTGTTGGCGTCGGATTTTGGCGACGCGCCCGAGCCCTACCCCACCTTGATCGCTGATAACGGTGCCGAGCATGCGCTGGCCGAGATCTCGCCGTACCTGGGTCGGGAACGCCCTGACTTGGAGGATGATGGGATTCCGGATGAATTGGCTCTGGGTGATGACCTCGACCAAACCGATGACGAGGATGGTTTGGAGAGTGGTAA
This sequence comes from Rubripirellula sp., assembly GCA_029287555.1. Classification (GTDB taxonomy): domain Bacteria; phylum Planctomycetota; class Planctomycetia; order Pirellulales; family Pirellulaceae; genus Rubripirellula. Next base: position 767 of record JARFQX010000592.1, read on the forward strand.
CGTTCTGATCCCCGGCGAGAACACGGTTCTCTTTGTGCGTCAGGGAGATGTCGCTGGCATCTTGAATGCGTGGATCGATTTCAATCGCGACGGCGACTGGGACGACGAGGGCGAGCAGATCGCCACGAACGTGTCGGTTGGCGACCAGGGATTCGTCCAGGCGATCAACTTCGACGTCCCGCAAGACGCCGTAGGCGGCGTCACGTACGGTCGCTTCCGCATCAGTACATCTGCAGATTTGGGACCGACCGGAGTGGCGCCTGACGGTGAAGTCGAGGACCATCGCTTTGTGATTTCGACGTTGGACTACGGCGATGCGCTCGACGAGTTCTATCGAACATCCTATGAATCAGACGGTGCTCGACACTCGCTGTTGGGCAGGCCCGGATTTAGCGAGGGCACGTTTGCTCTTGGCACGCTGATCGATGCAGAGGTCGATGGGTTTCCCGGACCCAACGCCGATGGCGACGACAACGATGGACTTGACGATGAGGACGGGATCACTGGATTGGATCAAACGCTGCTTCAGGGAAATAGTTACGAGCTCGGCGTGACCTTGACCTTTCCCGAAACTCTGCCGGATGCGATTCTTTTTGGCTGGGTCGATTTCAACGGCGATGGCGACTTCAACGATCAGGGCGAGAACCCAATCTTCGAGTTCGTCGATGCATCAACCAACTCTGTCTCATTGTCGATACCCGAGGACGCAGTTAACGGGACGACCTTCGCACGGTTTCGCTTGAGCACGGAAACGGCCCTCGGGCCTCATGGTTTGGCCATTGACGGCGAAGTCGAAGACTACCTGATCACGATTGGTGAGGAGACTTGTTCGCTTGAGGTCACGACGACTGAGGATAGTCTCGATGCGGGGACACTGCGCAGCGCGATCACCTGCGCCAACACCACTCCGAACATCGACCGTGACGGCAACGACATTCCGGATCCGGATCCGATTACATTCAACATTCCCGGCAGCGGGCCGCACAAAATTGAGCCGCTCAGCGGGTTGCCGACGATCACCGACGCCTTGCACCTCGATGGGACGAGTCAACCGGGGTTCGTCGGTGTTCCGTTGATTGAGGTGGATGGAAGCCTGGCCGGGACGGGGCCAGTCGGCACGGGGGCGAACGCTTTCGTCTTGGTTGGCGGTTCCGGTGGAAGCATCGTCGAATCACTGGTGATTAATCGATTTTCGGGGCGAGCGATCGAGATTGCGGATGCCGAAGGAGGCCACGCCATCATCGGCAACTTCATCGGAACCGATGTCACCGGCGAGATTGCGGCGGCCAATGGCGGGCCGGATCTGGCGGGCGCGATCTTTATTGGCAGTGATGCAAGTGGCAACACGATTTCACAAAACCTTGTCGCGGGCAATCACAACACTGGCATGCTGATTGGTTCCGATGGCAACGTGATTGAGGAAAACCTCGTTGGGACCGACGCGAGTGGAAACTTCGACCTGGGTAACGGCTCCGACGGAGTGATGCTGCTGGGATCGAGCAACCTGATTCTTGCCAACTTGGTATCTGGTAACGACGGCAATGGTGTGACGATCCAGGACGGAGGCGAAAACAACCTCGTCGTCGGTAATTTGATTGGTGCTGACGTTACCGGTGCTCTCGACCTCGGGAACTCGGAACGGGGCATCCTGCTCAACGGCGCCAACAACACCGTCGGTGGACTGGACTTGGAAGATCGCAACCTGATCTCCGGTAACGGTGAAAGTGGGATTGGCGTGGGAAATGATAACAACCGCATCATTGGAAATTTAATCGGGACGAACATCGACGGTACCGGCGCGATTGCCAATCTGCACGGAGTCTTTGTCTTCACCGGGTCGGATAATCAAATCGAGGGCAATGTCATTTCGGGCAATGAGCGGTACGGTGTTCAGATCGTCGGGGACGATACGACCGGAAACTTGGTGAGCGGCAACCTGATTGGAACGGATCGATCGGGCACGGTCGCTGTGCCGAACTTCAACGGCGTGCTCGTTGCCGGACCGAGCAATGTCATTGGTGTGGATGCCAGTGGGAACGGAGTGGGAAACCTGATTTCCGGGAACACCGCAAGTGGCGTGAACGTGTCGGGAGCCGCTTCGACAGCCAATTTGTTGGCGGGCAATTCAATCGGTACAGATCTGACCGGAGAAGCCGCTTTAGGCAATGGCAGCTTCGGCGTGTTCATCAGTGATCAAAGCTCCGGCAATACCATTGGCGGCACGACACCGGAGGCTGCAAATCTGATTTCCGGGAACAGCGGCGGTGGTATCGGCATGCAGGGAACGGGTGTCACCGGCAACGTCGTGCAGGGCAACTTGATCGGCACCACGGCGGCCGGAACCGCGAAGCTTGGCAATGGGGGCACCGGTGTTCTAGTGATTGGCACGGAGAACACGATTGGTGGTTCCGATCCATCGGCTGGAAACGTGATCGCTGACAACATCAACGGCGTCGAAATCGTTCGATCCGACAACCTCGTCTGGAACAACTGGATTGGCACGGACAAGTCTGGCACGATCGACCTCGGCAATCTTGGTCCCGGAGTCTTTCTCAATGACGGCAGTGGTATCCAAATTCTCGAAAACGTGATCGCCTTCAATGGGATCTTTGGCGGCGGAACGGGCGTTGCCTCGCTGCCTCGCGCCGACGGAAATCCGATTCTCTCCAATTCGATCTATTCCAACGAGGGCTTGGGGATCGATCTGGGAGATGACGGCGTGACACCCAACGACGATCAAGACCCGGACACCGGCGCGAACAATCTGCAGAATTTCCCGCTTCTCGATTCTGCGATCAGCAGCGGTGTCAACACGGTCGTCGCCGGAACGTTGAACAGTCTGCCCGTGGAGTCATTCTTGCTCCAGTTCTTTAGCAATGAGACCGTGGACCCATCGGGCTTTGGCGAAGGCAGGACGTTCTTGGGGGGGACGCAAGTCGTGACCGACACGGACGGCGATGCGAGCTTCGCGTTTGAATTTGAAGGTGCGATCTCGGTCGGCACTTTTGTGACCGCGACGGCCACGTTGGTGCGTGAGCAATCGTTTGTGGAGACCTCGGAATTCTCCGCTGCGATTCCCGTCAGCGCGGTCGGACCGGTCCTCTTGGCGACCAAAGAGGGTCGACTCGCCGTCGATGAGGATGGAGACGGCTTGGCGGATCCCGGGGACGTCATTGGCTACACGATCCGACTGGAAAATGAGGGCGATTTTGATGCGAACGACGTAGAGGTCGAAGACGAGATTGATCCGAATACACAACTGCTTGGGGACTCGATCATCATCACGCCAATGGCGGTGGATGACGCGTACTTGGCAGAGCTTGGCACCCCCTTGGTAGTCCCGACAGCAATCGGCTTGTTGGCGAACGACTTTGATGTCGACGGATCAGATCCCGGAACGAACGTGGATCTCTCGGTCGTGCTCGATCAAGTCGTTCGTGTCGGTGGGAGCCTGAATGGCGTCCTGGAGGTAAATCTTGACGGCAGCTTCACGTACACCCCGCCAGTCGATCAGGTCGGCACGGAACTTTTTGCCTACAACATCGCCGACGCGGATGAGTTGAACGCGGTGGTGCCGGGACTGGTGACCTTTGCCGTGCCAAGCGATGAGGTCTTGGTTGAAAACGACGAGACGCTGGTTCGTGCTCTCAACGAGCAGGTTGACGGGGCCGCGGAATCAGGATCGGTTCGTCAATCGGACTCGATCATCTCCATCAACATCCCTGTGATTCCACCTGGTAAGGCCGTTGAGATCGACTTTGAGACGGTGGTCAACAGCGCGTTGCCTCCTGACTTGGAATTCATTTCCAACCAGGCCGTCATCATGGGCAGCAACTTTGCGACCGTGCTTTCCGGCGATCCCGATACGCCGGAGATTGGGGATCCCACGCTCACGCCCGCGGATCCTCCCTCGGTTCCCGAGGCGGACTTGTCGATCACGAAGACGAGTGATGAGCTCTCGCCCTCGGTGGGTGAGGAGATCGTCTTCACGATCGAAGTCAGTAACGCCGGGCCCGATCCCGCGACGGGCGTGGAGGTCACCGATAAGCTACCGGAGGGTCTTAGGTTTGTCGCTTCGGTGCCAAGCGTCGGCGAGTACGAAGCATCCACTGGCGTTTGGACGGTTGGTCAAATCGATGTCGATGAGTCGGAAAAGCTTGAGCTCGTTGTCGAGGTTCTCGTCGGGCAATCGATCACGAATCTCGCCGAAATCACTGCGTCCGATCAGTTGGACCCGAATCCTGAGAACGATCAATCTTCGATCGTCATTGGGCAATGTCTAACCGGAGGTCCTCTGTCCGTTGGAAAGAATGAGTTCACCTACTCGTGTGTGACGCCCGGTGGTTTCGCCAAGTTCTTGGTGGGCACCGAAACGGGCCTCACCTTTATCGAGCGATGGGGCGTCACCGTGGGCATCGCCAACCCGATCAGCGTCGCGATAGGCGTTGGCAATCCCAGTGGGATCGCGCGAGGTGTGGTCCACATCACTGAAGAACAACTCGCCCAGGATTTGATTTTTCAAGCTTACGAAATGGTGCCCGATCCCAAAGTGAGCAACAGGCTGCTCTTTCGCTCGGACGATGTCGATTCTTCGGACGAAGATCCATTGGACATCAATCACGATGACAGCGTAACGGCCTTGGACGCGCTGCTGATCATCAATCAACTGTCTGCACTGAAGTCGAACCTGGCCGCAGGTGAATCGCCGGCCGAAGCGATTCCACAGATTTCGATGGCGTACGACGCCAACGGTGATGGGAAGGTATCGGCCCTCGATGCACTACAGGTGATTAATTACCTGGGCCGGAGCGAGCAATCGATCACATCCAACGGCGAGCGAGTCTCGGGTGTGGATGTCGCCATCATCAATCTGAATGAATCAGCTTTCGATGATGAGGAACTTGACGACGAGCTGATTCGGTTGTTGGTTGAGGATACAAGGTCAGTGGCATAACTCGATGCCGGCGAAAGCGCCATGATAGAAGACGTCGCCCGACCCATGGTAACCGACACCATCGTTGAAGTTGGTCACCGCCAACTGGTCGGTGGCCAGAGCCACTTCGTCGAGCCATAGCAGACGGTATCCACCACGCAGCTTCAAGCAACGGGTGATGCAGGCTGAACCTGTAAGGGCGATCTCGCCAATGAAGGCGGTTCGGTCGTCGCTTCCTCTGGCCACCACGGTTGCAGCGTTCGTCGCCAGAAGTCCGTCGTGTTGCGAGTGGTTTCCATAGATGCCCGCTTTTGCGACGGCATCGATCTGGAAGCATTCGCTGCACCACAGCGATGTGATCGCACCGAGTTGACCGCCATATAGTTGGTTGCTCGTGGTCACCCCGTAGGCGAAAGCAGAATCCGCGTCGACCAGGCTCGTCAAGCCTTTCTCGTTCAACTCCAAGAACCGAAAACCAGCGAGCAGTCCAAGCCAGTCGCAGACTTCATGCGTGATGTTGACCTCCGCGTTGTGCAGCCGCGACGCGAAGGTGGACGCGATGGAATTTCCTGACTCGACGAACACCGGCGGGGCCGCGTTGAACTGAAGAAGGTCATCCGAGGTCGTCGAAATCAACTGACTGTCATCCCAGTCATTGACACCGAAATAGCGGATTTCAAGACCCCAGCAACTCTTCAGCTCGCAGCCCAGCGACACGTCAACACCCGGCTGCACGCCAAAGTCGAAGTCGTTGGCGTCAAGGCGCTCATTGGGCTCCTCGGTATTGAACGCGAGAATTCCGGACGAAGGATCGCTCCGATCCAGGAAGATCGCGTCAACCGTCGCCGACCAGCGGGCGGCGCGACGAGTCGGTTGGAAGCCGCTGCATCGCGCATCCGTGCTGCATTCGACGCATCCCAGACCGTCGCACGTCGCCTGTGCGTGGCTGGGAGCAACAGTGGTGACGAGGGCCACAAGGCCGACAAGCATGAGTTGAAAGGGTCCAGTTGTTTGGCGCATCAACACGCTCCTGTCACGTAATTGCGGTACTTGCAGTTCTCGAACTAGTCGCAGTCGCTCCGATCGATGTGATCAGAATGACATGCGTGACGACTTCAATCGCGGCTGATGCCGTAGGTCATTCGATGGGATTATTCGGCAAAGACGCACCTCTCGAGCAAGTGATTCTGTTGCCCACCGTGGACCACCAGCCAAAACGAAGGTCGACAACCCCGACATTCGTTAATCTCTCCCCACGACGCCTGCCTTTTCTATCCCGGCCCTTCTGCCTGTTTTGCTTCGGCAGCCCTACGCCGGAGGCCGTGAGAAGACTGACTTGGTGTACACCCGATCACTTTTGGCGGGGCCGCTCGACGCCTTTGCTGAGTCTCACGGGGCAACGACGGCAGCCCGGGGGGCGTCATTGACCATCCGACCAGTGGCCAATACATTTAGCCCCCAAAAGACGCGGTTTTGGGACGTATCGGTGACCCTCGATCGCCAAAACCGCTTCTCATCACGCAGGTTTAATCGATTTCCCACCAGGACTGCGTCGGTGATCGAGAGCCCGAGTCACAAACCTGCGGCCGTCACCTTCGCTGCGAACCAGGTCGGGGTCGGCAGGATCGGGGCATCACTCGCCCCATTCCCAGTGGAGCAAGCGATCGCTTCTAGCGGATTCGTCTCGCCGTTCTGGGACCAGCGGTGCCGGAACGCGACCGAACAATATAGCTTCCATTCGTAACCCCTTTCACACCTCCCGACCGGAACACCTCCAGGTCTTTTCAAGAGAGAATCGAACGTCATGGCAACAACAAAGATGGTGTACTACTTCGGTAAGAAGAAGACCGAAGGCAAAGGCAAGAGCAAGGCATTGCTGGGAGGCAAAGGGGCGAACCTGGCGGAAATGACCAGCATCGGATTGCCTGTGCCGCCTGGCTTCACCATCACCACCGAAGTTTGCGACGCCTACTACAAGGCGAGCAGGAAGCTGCCAAAGGAGCTGATGGACCAGGTCAACAAGGCGGTGGCCACGCTGGAAAAGGAATTGGGTAAGAAGTTTGGCGACGATTCCAACCCGCTGCTGGTGAGTGTTCGCAGTGGTGCAGCCGTGTCGATGCCCGGGATGATGAACACAATCCTTAACCTCGGGCTCAACGATGTGTCGACCGAAGGTTTGGCCAAGGCGACCAAGAACGAGCGATTCGCCTACGACGCGTACCGCCGCTTGATCAATATGTTCGGCGACGTTGTGATGGGGATCGACCATCATTCCTTCGAAGAGGCCTTTGACAAGATCAAAAAGAAATACAAAGTCAAGGAAGATACCGACGTTTCCGCCGAAGGGCTGAGGCAACTTTGCGAGGCCTACAAGGCGGTCTACAAAAAGAAGACGGGGGAAGACTTTCCCCAGGACCCGATGCGACAGTTGCAATTGTCGATCGAGGCCGTGTTCGGATCGTGGCACACACCGCGAGCCGTTCGCTATCGTGAGATCGAGGGCATTCGTGGCCTGCTCGGTACGGCCGTCAATGTGCAATCGATGGTCTACGGGAATATGGGAGACGACTCGGGTACCGGTGTCGCCTTCACTCGCAACCCCAGCACCGGCGAGAACAAATTCTTCGGCGAGTTTCTGGTCAACGCCCAAGGTGAAGACGTGGTTGCGGGGATTCGAACACCCCAGCACGTCTCCGAAATGCCCAAATGGAATCGAGCCGTCTACAAGGAATTGCTGGACATTAAGAAGACGCTCGAGGAACACTACAAGGACATGCAGGACATCGAGTTCACGATCGAGCGGGGCACCCTGTTCATGTTGCAGACTCGAACCGGGAAGCGAACCGGTGTGGCGGCCGTCAAGATTGCCTGTGACATGGTCAAGGAAGGGCTGATCGACCACAAGGAAGCCGTCCTTCGTGTTCCGGCGAACGACTTGACCCAATTGCTCCTGCCCAGTTTCAAGCCGACCGCTCGCAACGCCGCGGACGTCTTGGCTCGCGGTCTGCCCGCGTCACCGGGAGCCGCCGTTGGCAAGTTGTCCTTCACCGCTGAAGATGCCCGCAAACGGACCGACGATGGCGAAAGCGTGATCCTGGTTCGAAAAGAAACCAGTCCCGAAGACGTCGATGGAATGAATGCCGCGAAAGGGATTTTGACGAGCACCGGTGGGATGACGAGCCACGCGGCCGTGGTCGCTCGCGGCTGGGGCAAGTGTTGCGTGGCGGGTGCCGGTGAAATTCAGATCGACGCGAAGTCACGCAAGATCAAGGTGGGTGGCCGAACCTTCGGCGAGAAGGACGTGATTAGCCTCGATGGAACTACCGGAGAGGTGATGTCTGGTGAAGTCGAGACGCAAGAGCCCAAGTTGTCCGGCGATTTCTCGAAGTTGATGAAGTGGGCGGACGAATTCCGAAAACTGGCCGTCCGCACCAATGCGGACTCGCCCGCCGACAGCAAGCGGGCCCGTGATTTCGGGGCCCAGGGCATCGGTTTGTG
>JARFQX010000368.1 GCA_029287555.1 Rubripirellula sp.
TTATTTAGCGCCCAACAGGAATCAAGACGATTGCCTGATCGAACCCTCACTTGGGACGTACTCGATTCTCGTCGGCGGCAGCGCATCGAGAAAAACGCGACCGTAGGTCTTGGTCTCGATCCGCGGATCCAACACCACAACCATCCCTTCATCGGTGCGCGTACGTATCAAGCGTCCGAAGCCTTGGCGAAACTTGATGACGGCTTCCGGTAACTGATAGTCGACAAACGGGTTGCCGCCGCTGGCCCGAATCGATTCCAGACGCGACTCGAGCAATGGGTGGTCGGGTACCGCGAAGGGCAGTTTTGTGATGATCACGTTCGTCAACGATCGGCCCGGCACATCGACTCCCTGCCAGAACGAATCGGTTCCGAATAGCACCCCGCGCGAGTTGCTGCGAAAGGCATCAAGCAATTGAGTGCGGTTCTGGGGCCCCGCTTGGCTGTAGAGTTCCATCCCTCGCCGTGCCAACCATGATGACAGTGCCGATGCGCAGCGCCGAAGCAGGTCATAATTGGTGAACAGAACGAACGCGTGGCCGTCGCTGAGTTCCACAAACCGCTTGATCTGATCTGGAAGCGATCGCTCAAACCGCTCTCGATCTCTCGATGGATCCGGCAACTGCCGTACCACGATCACGCGAGCTTGACGGGTGTAATCAAAGGGACTGCCCACGCGTAGCGACAGGCCCCCCGTTAAACCGACACGCGAGCGAAAGAAGTCAAAGGCATCGTCCTTCCCCGTGGCAAGCGTCGCGCTGGTCATCACCACGCTGCGAATCATCTCGCTTTGGAAAAGCGTCTGCCTCAATGACTCACCCACGTCGATCGGAGAAGCGGCCAGGGTGATGCGGTCGATGCCGCGACGAGTCCCCGTCCTTTCCAGCCAGTAAACACACCCTGCCATCTCCTGGCCCAACCATTGTCGCAAACCGCCCGCAAGGGCCATCATCCGATCGTGGGCAGATTGAAAGTCGGCTCGGTCCGCATCGTCATTTGCCGCGTCGGCCTGCTTCTTGAGACCTCCGGCTAACTCTTCCATGGGGCCACTGAGAGGATTCGCAACGATGTTTCCGGAGGGGACTCGACCGTTGGCCCTCCCTTTCGACTCCCACCAATCGAGAATGTCCGCAAACAGGTTCGTCATCGCGTAACGACAACGTTCCACCATCGACTGCAATCCGTGCAGCTCTTTTTCGATCAGCAACCCCTTCTGGGTCCGCTCATTGAACAACCGGTCGAACAAGAAATCGAATTGCCCATTGATAATCCTCATGCCAAGGTGGTCACCGGCCACCGATTCGATCGTGTGACACTCATCGAGAATCACCGCGTCATAATCGGGCAGCAACGCGACGTTCTGGCGCCGCAGCGCCAAATCGCTGAAGAACATGGCATGATTGACCACCATCAACTGCGCATGTTGCGCTCGTCGACGAGCGCGAAAGTAGAAACACGCTTGGTGGAACTGGCACGCCTTGCGCAAACAGTTGCCGGTATCGCTAACAACTTCATCCCAGACCGCGGCTTCGGGTCGAATGGGAAGCGACGAAAGCGACCCGTCCGAAGTGTCGCCGGCCCATTTCTGGATTGCCCGCAACTGAGAGTATTGTCGATCGGTCGACAGCAAAGAGGTCGCTTTGGCGATCGCCCGGTTCATCCTTCGCAGCGACAGGTAGTTTCCCCGCCCCTTGACCAAAACCGCCGTAAACTCGCGGGGAATGACGCTGTTGAGCAGCGGCAGATCCTTCTGGATGAGTTGTTCCTGCAGGCTGATGGTGTGCGTTGAAATGAGAACACGCGGTTTGCGATCCGGCGGTGTTCCCTTCGGTCTCTCCTTCGTTTCGCGCTGGTCCGCCGTAGCGTGCAAGATCGCGGGTACCAGGTAAGCGAAACTCTTGCCGGTTCCTGTTCCCGCCTCGGCCACCAAGTGTTGGTGACCAGCCAGAGCCTCGGCCACCTTTCGAGCCATCATCAGCTGTTGCTCACGCGGTTCGTACCGTTCCAATCGGCGCGCGATCCGCCCCTGCGGGCCAAGAATCGCATCGACGGTGAGCGGATCGGTCACGTTGGCAAGACTTCGAGTTGAATCGATGAAGGGGCAGTGCGCTCCAAAAGATACGCAAAAAAGGTGAAGTCACCACGTGGCAACTTCACCTTGAGGATGATCCACTCGAAATCGAATGGCTTCGATGCTCGCTTGCCGATTCAACTACGCCTGGAACGAACTTCCGCAGCCACAGCTCTTGACCGCGTTGGGGTTTTCAAACGTGAAGCCCTGCTTCTCCAAACTCTCGTACCAATCCACGGTGGTTCCATCGAGGTACAGAGCGCTCTTCTTGTCGACGACGACCGCAACACCGTGACAATCGTATTTCGTGTCGGCCTTCTCGTCGAATTTGTCGTCGAAGTTGAGCGTGTAACTGAATCCGCTGCAGCCTCCCGCCGCAATCCCGATTCTCAGCACCATGTCATCGCCAAAGTTGTGCTCCTTCTGAAATCGCTTGACTTCTTCCGCAGCTCGTTCGCTCAGTTTTACTGCCATCTTGGAATCAACCCCTCGTCAGAGACGTGTTGTCGTTGAACTTGAATCGTTGAACTTGAATCAGAGAATGGTAGTCCGATAACGGTCGCCCCGATGGTGAACTCCCCCCACTCGTGAAGGATTTCCTCGACGCGGGTCTGCCCCCAGACTAACCCAAACGGCCGAACCCTACGCAGACCGAGACGGTTGCCATCGATCAGAGTTTGAACCAATACCATCATAGGTTCGTGGCCACAATCGCGACAAGGCTCAACCCGGTCCGAGAGGAGTCGCTTCCGGAATTCGGACCGTTTTTTCCCGTTGACTCCTTTTTGCCAACCGTCGGACACCTTCTCGACCTTACTCTCTCGAACACCACCGGCCCCCCCGATTCACCCGAGCGATTCCCGGGGTGGGTCAGCCGACGCGTGTGATTTACGCTACGCTGCTCGGACTTTTTCCCACCATCGGTCCCGACCGTGAGTCCCACGGAGGTGACTTGGATCGACACCCGCCAACACGGCCACTCCTCCATGAGGCGAATCGGCACATCTGAAGACGGATCGTTAGCTCACCGTTTCTGCGATTACCTGCTGACGCTCGACATCGATGCCGCCGTCGACGTGGAGCGGGGCGGTGCGTCGGATAAATGGGACATCTGGATCCGTAATGAGGACGAGGTGGAGCGGGCCCGTTCGGAGTGGACACAATTTCAAGCGGCACCCGACGCACCACGTTACGACTTGGCCGAGGAGGCGGCACGAGTCCGCGAGCGCCGCGTCGAGGCGCATCTGAACCGAATGCGGGTGCACGGTCCCAACGCCCCCAAAGCCGAATCCGCACCACGACCGGCACCTCAGCCCGAGATCCACAACGCCGCGGAATCTCGGCAACCGGGAATTCCGGTGACGATCGCGATCATCGTCATCTCGGTGGCTGTTAGTTTCACCAGTCACTTTGGGGACCCGCGGCCATCGCGGAACCCTGAGGAGACGACTTTGGAAGAGAAGACGTACGACACCCTCTCGTTTGTTGACCGCCGTGACTACGCGATCGACGAGGATCCGTTCGCCTCGATCAAGAAAGGTCAGTTGTGGCGATTCGTGACGCCCATGTTCCTGCATGCCGACGAGTTCCATCTCGCATTCAACCTGTTTTGGATCATCTTTCTCGGCTCGGCGATTGAGAGATCGAGTGGTTCGGCCTTTTTGGTGGCGCTTGTCCTGATCACGCAGACGGCGGGAATGCTGGTGCAGGTCAGTCTGCCCACCGAGCCGGTGATTCTGGAGTCTCTGCGGGGTTCGCCCTTTGACATGGGAGCGTCGGGGGCGGTGTATGGATTGTTTGGCTTCCTATGGCTTCGGCCCCACGTCGACCGCTGCTACCCAGTCCGTCTGGTTCCGATCAACGTGGTGCTGATGATCGGCTGGCTCGTCGCATGCTGGTTTCCAGCCTTCCCGAATGGGGCCAATGGGGCGCACCTGGGCGGTTTGGTTGCAGGAATCCTTGTCGCCGTGACGCGATGGCCAGTGCGTCGATGACCACGCATGGAACCGATTCATCGCGTGCCAGCGATCGTCAACGAGTCGCGGCTGACGAGACCATGATGGAAGCCGCTCGCGAGGTGTTGAGGGTGGCGCTTCCGTTGATGATCAGCTCGGGAACATTCTCCCTGGTCCTCTTTGCCGATCGCACGCTGCTGCTTTGGCACGACGGGGCTTCGATGAGCGCGTCGATGGCGGCCGGCAACCTGTTCTGGGTATTGATCTGCTTGCCGGTGGGCATCGCGTCAATGACGGGAGCCATCATCAGTCAATACGTTGGCGCGGATGAAGAAGACCAGATCGGTCGCTTTCTTTGGCAAAGCGTTTGGTTATCGCTGATGACCGCGCCGGTGTTTGCCATCTACGCAGCGATGGCCCCTTGGTTGTTTGAGATCAGCGGACAACCGGAGCGATTGATCCCTCTCGAAACGATTTACCTGCGACTGCTGATGCTCGGCGCGGTGGGTGCAGTCTTGGAAACTTCGCTCAGCGGTCTGTTCAGCGGTACCGAGCGCACCGCCGTCATCATGTGGGTGTCGGTCGCTGCAGGGCTGCTCAATGTGATCCTTGACTTGGTGATGATCTTTGGCTTTGGGCCGGTGCCCGCCCTTGGCATCGCGGGCGCCGCGATCGCCAGTGCCGCTTCATTCTGGTTCAAGGCCGGCTGCTACGGCGTGCTGCTCCTTGGCACACCGCTGCGACGAGCCTACCGAATCTGGTCGAGCCTCTCTTTTGACTTCCGACTGATCACGAATCTGCTGTTTTACGGATTCCCCACGGGCCTGATGTACTTGACCGAATCCGGCGGCTTCACGGTAATCCTGCTGAGGATTGGAGCGATCGGTGACATTCCCTTGCGAGCGACAACCATGGCGATCAACTTCAACATGGTCGCGTTCATCCCGTTGATGGGCGTTTCGATCGCTGCCTCCGTGCTGGTTGGTCGGCACCTGCTGCAAAGCGGACCGGCTCGGGCGTCCAAGAGTGTGTACGCCGCGCTCGCGGTGGGCGGCGTCTACTCCGCGGTTTGGCTGGTGGCTTACCTGCTCTTGCCCGGAACGATGATGGCTTTGTACGAGCTCCAAGAAAGTGGACCGGAGTCGTTAGAAGCCATATCAATCGCCCGCGGACTGCTGAAGTACGTAGCGGTGTACGTTGTCTTCGACGCGGTCCAATTGATCCTGGCTGGATCGTTGCGCGGAGCGGGCGACACGTGGTACGTGCTTGGTGCTGGCGTGGTGGCATCGGCCGTCGCCCTGACGATCGGGTTTCTGGGTGAGCCGACCGGAGACGCCCTGCGCTGGTGGTGGCAGATGCTGGCCGTCTGGATCTGGATGCTCGCGGTCCTGATGGC
>JARFQX010000659.1 GCA_029287555.1 Rubripirellula sp.
CCTTCCAGGAGCGGGCTGGTATCGATGAACGATTGCAAATCATCGAGGAAGAGCTCGCGCAGGTCGACCGAGAAGTCAACCGCGGTGTCAATCAAGAGTTTCTCGAAGGCGAAATCGACCAGCAGTGTTGAGTCTTCGTAAACGAACGAGAACGGATTGGCTTCAAATCCCAAAGCGGCATTGGTTGCGGCGTTCAGGCGGTCGGCCAGGTTCCCAAGGCTGCTGCCGGAATCGGAACGCACGTCCTCGATGGCGGTCTTGAGATTCGTGATAAAATCAGCCGTGCCATCGCCAAACAACTCGATGGCACTTTGATTGATTCCGGGCAACCGACGCGAGATCAGGCTTCCGTTGACCGGGTCCTCGTCGACCAACGCATCCAGTCCGGCGACGATCGCATCGAGGATTTGATCGAGACTGACACCTCGCAAATCAAACAGGTCGGTAAGGCCCGGAGTCTCAAGTTCAATTCCGGCGACCAACGATTGCAGGCTGCCCACGCCCGCGGCGACCTGGCCGGACGCGCGGATGGCAAGCCCTTCACGATTGACACCCGCCAAGGATCCGTTCAGCGAAAGCGGCAGGTCGATTTCGAATCCCGCCCCTCCGGCAAGCGTTGGGACTAACAGCGAAGGGCTCAGCTGATTGCTGATCAAGGCGTCGTAGGTGAGCCGCACGTCGGTGCCCAAAGTCATTTGGCCGCCGATCGAAATGGTGCCTCCGTCCACGGAGAGACCAAACGGCCCCACGGCGATATTCAGATCAAGCGGATCGTCTCCATGGGTCGCCTGCAGGCTTGCGACCAGCTGAGGCGATTCGACGTAGAACTCGCCTTGATGGCTCAATCCGAACACGAACTGCAGATCGATCCCTCCCGAAACGGCAATCTTCGGTGCGTCCCCGGTGACACGAAGTCCCAACGTGGCGGGATCGAGGTCGCCGATTCGCAAGTTTCCGAAGTCCAGGTCATAGTTGCGGGCAAAGTCAAAGTCTGGCAACGAGAAGGAGGCCGCGAAGGCGACATCGTTGCTGCTTGGTGCGAATGCGAGATTTGGTTTGGCGGCGATGTCCATCGTCGTAATCACGCCGTCGCCATCGACATCGCCACCCTCAGCAAAGACCCCGCGGATCTGGTCGACCACGTTGGCCTGGATTGCTTCGGTAAGGGTTGCCACCGCGCCGGTGTCGATCCCAAACAAGCCAGCGATGTTCACGTCACCGACGAATGGAATGTCGACTCCCGTGGTCAAGAATTCCTCCAGCCGTTCACCAAGACCGCCCAACCAACCACCAAAGGCCGATAGCCCCGCCTCCAAACGTGTCTGATCAGGTGAATCGAGAGTGACAACTTCGATTGTTGAGATGCTCGGAGCCGATCGCTGGCCCTTGGCAAGTCGACTGCTCATCAGGTCGCCCGGCGTTTCTGCATCACGAACGCCAACGGCGTGTCCGAGTTCATGCATGATCGCGGTCAACAAGTCCATTCGATCTGGCGGAATGTCGTTGTCGCTGTCGAACGAATCATCGACGAACCAGAAGTGACCGGCGGCGGTGGAGTCCAAGACGATCGTGCCATCATCGAGCGTTCGCGCCAGCTCATCGCCGGGCAGGTGGGCAAACTGAATGACCGGTGTCGGAATGGTGACGGTTGCCTCCGAGTCCCCTGCCACCCGCAGGTCGGCGGCCTGCCAACGGGCCACCGCCTGCTCGAGGATCGCGACGTCGACGGCGGTCACGGCCAGGTCGGGCAGCCTGCCAACAACCAGCGGCTCGCTCGGCAACTCTTCGTTGACGCGCGCCACGGTCGTCGGTATCACGCGACGAGGCGTGCCGGGATCAAGCTGAACTTGCATCGCGTCGATCGAAGGATCCAACCCGATCCGTCGAGACAATTCATGAATCAGTACGCTGGTCAAATCGATGCGGCCGGGTGGAGGGTCGGACGCGGCGTCGGTATGCCAGCCAAAGTCGGCGGCCGAGATGTCAATCAAGAATTCGCCGGCTGTCGATCGCGAGGAGAGCTGATCGTCGGGAAGATCGACAACACGCACGTCCAGGTCGGTGGAGTCAATCAGAATCGCACCCCGATCGGTCACCAATTGCAAACCGCCGAAGAGGCCCGGGCGTGTCGAAAGCAGATACGCGTCGTCATTTGCGCCGTCGTTTCTGGGCACGAGGATCGTTTTACCGTCGAAGGCGCCGATGGCGGCCAAGAGTGCGGCTTGAGGAACGGACGAGATTGCCAGGCCCGACGGCTGCGCAGCGCTGAGCACCGAGTCGACAGGTGCCGCAGCGCTGGGCGCGAGGTTCAGGGGGCCGTCGGAAGATGACAACGTTCGCGGGTTCTTGACCCAACGAGATCCGGAGAAAATTCCATCGCGATCGATGACGGTGAAGTCATTCTCCGCAGCCCGTGACAGAAGGACTCGCTCGGGTCGTTCGACATTGTTTTCGTCGACAAAGTAGAGGCTCGTGAACGTCTCGCCGTCGACCGTTTGCGAACGGGTCGACCAAGTCCATTCGCTGGGAATGGCAGTGATGTCAATTCGATCGCGCCCGCCTCCACCGACCACCGTATCGACCCCCCAGCCCGTCGTCACGCCATCGGTTGTTTCCGTTTTGAAGACAAACGTCTCCGCTTGAGAGCTGCCGATCAGGCGATCGTTGCCAAGGCCTGAAACGACTCGGGTAACATCGCTGATCGAAGCCCAATCCTCGCCGCCGCGCGTGACTGTGCCGGCCGTGAGATTGACTTCGAAAGAAGCCGCGTCACCAACGCCGAAAAGGTCCAACTCGACGCCCGACGCCGGACCGGGAGGTGCGATGATTTGAATCTCACGTGTTCCATCGAGCGTATCGCCGATTCCGATTTCAAACGCGCCGGCGCCGAGTTCGCCCGATGTGAACGTATCGGCAAAGGGCG
Organism: Rubripirellula sp.; assembly: GCA_029287555.1. GTDB lineage: Bacteria > Planctomycetota > Planctomycetia > Pirellulales > Pirellulaceae > Rubripirellula. The sequence continues at coordinate 2,924 of JARFQX010000659.1, forward strand.
ATCCGATCACTCTCTTGAGTCCGACGACCGCTCGGTTAGCGAGTTGCTGGCTGACGACATTGCTCTCGCCGAAGATCGTACCGATCAGCGTCGTCGATCCACCGAGCCGATTGCCTTGAATTCCGGTCGCGCGAGAAATTGTGGTCAACGGTTGTCCCGGAACAAAAAAGCTCCCGTCGGTTAGAGCCCAGCCCTGTGCGATATCGACGAGCCCTTCGAATGGATTCAAGAACTCGAAGGCTGGTAGGGGTGCGAGGTTGCCGGCGGTCGCATCAACATCCACCGGGCTGCCGTAGTTGGAATAGTCAAGCGTTACCGACCCGAGACTTCCCGCGGAGACCGTACCTCTCAGCGAGGCGTTGCCGTGCAGTCGCACGGTCATGTTGCCCGTTTCCACGCCAAAGCCGTCGATGCCGATGCCTCTCGGTCCAACTATGGACTCGATGTCCATGGCCGCAACAAAGCTGGTTGCCAATCCGCGAAACCACTGATTGACAGGATCATCCGGCAGGTCCGGCGTGAAGTCCGAGATCAGCGATCCCAATGTCGTGTCCTTGACGAAGACCAAATTCGTGCCAACGCTGATTCCCTGGTAGGCCGTGTTGAGTTCTTCGGGGAGCACCCCATCGCCGAACTGAGCAAAGATTGCGTCGAACGCTTCCTGAGGCGAATCGACCTGATAAACATCGACTTCGATATTGCCGACCATCGCCGAGAAATCTAGCGTGTCGAGAGCTTCAGGCGCTGGCGAGCCATTGAGTTGAAGATCTGGAATCTCAAGGATCGCGGCGGCACCCCACAGGTTCCCGAAACGGTACGAGTCCGCGCCGTTCAGTCCGGAGAGCACGTCGATGCCCGGCCGCAACGTCTTGTGTTGGAAATCGTTGTTAAGCGTATCGCCTTGTATCAGGTTTACACCGGAACCGAACGAGATGTCGGATAGCCGAGGAGGCAGCAGGGCATCCTCGAACTCGAGGTTGGGAATGCCTTGGATCTTGTCCACGTTGGTACTGAACAACGAGAAGGCATCTCTGGTCTGAAGATTGACGGCCTTCGGTTTCAGATCACCAAGATTGGGAACTCCGAGCGGTCGCGTCAGATCAAGTCGATGGGCGGGACGCAATCCCGTGGGGACGCTCGTTTCGGTCAACGGAATCTTGGTCCAGCCCGCGCCGGAGGTCAGTACCAACTTGCCAGGGAAGACGACATCATCCTGCACGCGGTAACGACTCTCGTTGCGGCCGCTGATGATCGTCGTGTTCGCGTCCACTCCGATGATCTTGATGGTGTCCGCGCTCAATCCAGGGATGTCGTCCTTCAACAGATTTTGCGCGGTCCCGATATTGACCACTTCGAGAAAGACGGTGCCGTCGGCATCCTTCTTGAAGTCGAAACGTATCGCTTGGCTGTTGCCGCCAAAGTCAAAGGTGATCTGGTCCTCTGGGCGTTTCCCACTGACATCGATCGTAGTGCTTTGCCAGATGTTGTCGAAAAGAAAGACATGGTTGCCCACACCGGTTTCGATCGAGGCGATTTTGTGTTTCTTGGGAATCGTGAGTCGCGAGCCCTGGTCGTCGGTAAACGTGCCGGCAGCCGTCTTGAAGCTGACACTGCCGACTCCCATCTGGCCACGCTCGAACGGTCCAGTACCAACCTGGATTGCTCCTCCGGAGAAGCTGAAGGTCAGCTTTTCATCGATTGCGGTGAAGTCGAGCCGATCTTCGATTGACTCAAAGGCCACCGGATCAATCCGATCCTGTCCCCATTGCGGCTCAAAGACGTAGGTATCGGTGCCGCGTCCACCGACGAGCAAGTCGTTCCCCCAGCCACCGATGAGCACGTCCGTCCCGGAGCCCCCGAGAAGCAGATCGTCGCCATCGCCACCGACCAGGTAGTCATCGCCACTCTCGCCGGTCAGCACATCGGTGCCCGTACCACCATCGAGATAATCATTGCCCTCCCCACCATTGAGATCATCGACGCCGCCTTGGCCGAATAGTCCGTCATTTCCGCCCCGCCCGGCAAGCGTTTCGTCTTCGGGGCCGCCGAAAACGTAATCGAATTTCTCGCCGCCACGAAAGCCGGAGACATTTACCGCCGACGCCCCGATGGCCGGAGTCTGCCCATCGCCGGTTCCCACGGTGAATTGAACGCCGAGCTTGGGATTGCCAGGATCCAGCACACGCGGCCCAAAGATGTCGTCCAGGTCAACGCGTGCTGACAAATCGCTGAGCTTCTCGCGGTCCGACAGGATTAATTCGCCCGACGCATCGGTGGGGACGCTGCTCTGGTACTCGACGCGAATCGACCCGGGGCCCCCGTCGAGTCGGCCGACAAGTTTTGCCTTGGGGCCAAAGCGGATCCGATCAAGTTTTGTCGATCCGATCAGGTTGGCAACGTTGCTGATCACGATCCGCTTGCCGTTCTGAAACGTGACGCTAACGAGGTTGCCGTCCTCGGCCGCTGCCTCGACTTCGATCTCGACGCTGCTGGTCAGAAGAGACAAGTCGATGGTTGCTTGCGGACCTACCTGTGCATCGAATGGGTTGGCGATCCGTAGCGTCTTATTCAACGAATCATCCGAGAGAAAACCGTCTCGAAACGAATCCAAGACACGGTAAGTGTTCGCCGCGGTACCACCTTCAATGCGTTCGATGTGGCTGGTCGAGGTAACATGGTCTCCCGCCGCCGATTGAACCGTCAGCATGGCGTCGGCATTGTCGCCACCAAGCTGAACATCCAGCGGCGAGGTTACGGCGCTGAAATCGAGCGTGTCGATTCCCTCACCCGCGAGTTCACGAATCCCGGTATCTTGCCCCCAACCGTTGGCAAAACGATAGCGATCGATTCCGGAACCGCCTGCCAGCGTGTCTCTTCCGACGCCGCCTTCGAGGGTATCGTCGCCCGGCCCGCCCTGCAGATCATCGTTCCCGTCGCCGCCGAGCAATTGGTCTTGGTCTTCGCCACCACGTAGTTGATCGGCGCCGTCGCCGCCTTCGATGATGTCGTTACCCGGACCGCCTCGTAGCGTGTCGGGGCCTCCCCCGCCTCTTAGTTCGTCATCGCCTCGACCTCCGTCGATGGCATTCGCATCGCTATTGCCGAGCCATTGATCGCTCCCGCGACCACTGACAATCTGTGTCACATTGACCAGGCGATCAAATGCGACCGAGCCGGACTTCGCAACCGCAGTCTGCTTCGAAAGATCGCCGACGATTCTTGTCGAGGCGCCCGACCCGGGTGATCCCGGCTCGATGAAGGACAAAATGGTGATCGCCGAGGGAAGCCCTTCAATCACACCACGATCGAGAGTCGCCCCTTTCCCAACGATGAAGAGGTTTTCGCCTTTTCCCGTTTTGAAGTGGCCGACATTCTTGGCCGTTGCGGTCTTACCGCCACCGGTGATCAGGACCTGGTTCTTCGCTTGGATTCGAAACGTGAGGTTTTCGCTGACGTCGCTGAAATCAAGCAGGTCATCCGATCCCTTGGCGGCGACAATCGTGGCCCCATCCCAGTCGGTACCGCCCACGAAGACAAATTCGTCCGGGTTCTCCGTGCCCGCTTCGATCTGGTTCGGACCGTTGATCAACACCTGGGCCAGCAGGCGTCGGTCCTCTAGCATTTCGCAGAGCATGCGGCGTTTGGACGGCACCGCAGTGCGACGGCGAGACTTGGGAGGTCGTCGTTTTGGGGAGGATAAGGGCATCTTGGCTGACGGACTGTGTGGTGTGGGCTATGATCGAATCGGGAGTCGCATTCGAGTGATTGCCAGCAATCGCTCGAGCAATGGGGCCGTGCTCTTCGAAGTGCGTCCGGGGATTCCGCAGGCGCGCAGGACCGGCCCCCACCGGTCTGTGACCATCAAGCGTCCCCAGCCGCCACAGCCGTCAAATCTTCACAAATCGATCTCACGGGACTTCTGAGGGATTGGAGAATTGGATGCAACCGACCTCTGATTCAGCCGCCGATCGGTCAACTTCCGAGGGAGAGATCACTCGCTGGATTCGTTCGCTTGAGGCCGGAGACGAAGATGCGGCGACGGCGCTGTGGCAGTACTGCTTCCCGCGTTTGCTCTCCTATTCCCGAGGAAAACTGCCTGCCCACTTGCGACGCGTCCTCGATGAAGAGGACGTCGCGCTGAGCGCGTTCAAGAGCTTCTGCATCGGTGCCGCCAAGGGAAGCCTGGGGGATATCAAGGGCCGGGATGAGCTGTGGCGGTTGCTCTACTGCATCTCGGCGCGAAAGGCCAACGGATACGTTCGAAACCAGACTCGCCAAAAAAGAGGTGGCGGGCTCGTCGCCGGAGAATCAACATTCAAATCAGCGTCGCTTCCCGATGGACAAAACGGGATCGACCAGGTTGCCGACCCGTCCGCCTCACCCGCGACGTTGGCTCAGTTTGCAAACGATTGCCAACAGTTGTTTGAGATGCTGCATGACGACATGCTGCAGACCATCGCGATTCTCCGTATCGAGGGATATTCCGTCGATGAGATCGCCTCTCGCGTCGGTTGTGCGAAACGCTCGGTCGAGCGCCGACTGCAGTTGATCCGGAAGATCTGGAACTCGGCCGATCTGCCCGGCGAATCCAACTCGACCGACCCATCGCAACAATGAACGAACTGGCCTTCTCCCGCGACCTATCGATTGCGTCGTTGCGACGGATCGAGATGGCGTGCACGAAGTTCGAAGCAGGATGTCGAGATGAGGATCGTGACATCGGTTTGCTTCTTGCCGGCAGTACCGGGAAAGAGCGATTGGCGTTGCTATGTGAGTTGGCGGCGCTCGACATCGAACTTCGACGAGGCCGCGGTGAGTCGCCCGGCGCCGAAGATTACTTTCCCTTTGCCCTTGATTCCGCCGACACCGCGGCGTTGAAGCGACGCATCGCGACGTTGCTTTCGCGGTCATCCGATGCGTTGGAGTCCGATCAGCACAAAACAGATCAGGATCAGCCGGGTGGCGGCTCCTCACGCTACGATTTCTTGAATCGCGTCGGCAGCGGAGGCGTCAGTGACGTGTGGCGAGTTTTCGACCGCATCGGTCAACGTCCGCTCGCAATCAAGTTGCTGCAGCCCCGATTTCAACGAGATGCCGACGCACTGACTCGCCTTCATCGCGAAGCCCTGTTGACCGGTTCGCTGCAACATCCCGGCATTCCTCCGGTCTACGATCACGGACGACTCGACGACGGAAACGTCTTCTTTGCCATGAAGTTGGTTCAGGGCGACACGCTCGAGAGCATGTTGAAACGTCGTGATCCAACAGCGTCCGATACGCCTGATTACCTTGGCATCTTCGAGCAGGTTGCCCAGACGCTTGCTTACGCGCACGCCAACGACATCATCCATCGCGACGTCAAACCTCAAAACGTGATGGTGGGCCGGTTTGGTGAAGTCCAAGTAATGGACTGGGGGATGGCCAAGCGGTTATCAAGCGGCGGTGTCGTGGCGGAACGTTCGCTACCGATTGCGAACGATCGCTCGCAAGTTACGACGATGCCCCATGGTGGCCCGCGTGAGTTGGAAGACACCGCCCGGTCGTCGTTGGACTCCTCCTGGACGGAGGTTCGACAAAGTTTGACTGCGGCCGGCGATGTCTTGGGGACTCCCAGCTACATGGCACCCGAGCAAGCCCGCGGAGCGGTTGAAGCGATCGACCAGCGCAGCGATGTGTTTGGCCTCGGCGCGATCCTGTTCGAGATCCTGACCGGTCAACGACTCCAT
>JARFQX010000683.1 GCA_029287555.1 Rubripirellula sp.
AGCCTGGGACTTGCGTCCATCCTTTTGAAGCTGTCATTTGCAACGCCCGAAAATCGACCTGAATAGTCGCTTAAAGTATCAACCGAGATACTGTTGGTCACGGTTCAAATGGATTTAGCTGCGGAGCAGCTATCAAAACAGATCTCTACGTGTACCCACACGGAAATTTCGGCAGACGAGAAATGACAGCTTCAAATGGATGGCTTTGCCCCTCTTCCATTCGTGCGATTTCGTGCACTTCGTGGCTTTTCTTTTTAGCAGTTTGGGCCCCGCGTGGGTTAAGCTTTGCGGGTGCTGCGGCTTGCACGGAAGCTTTGATCAGGGAGTGATTTGACCTTTTAGATTGATGGTCGGATTGTAGCGGGTGGAAGCCGATAGAACTGGCTATCCGTGAACTCCCGCGAGTCAAACCATGAATGGATTCTCCTTGATTCAGTTCTTTTGCTCCGCAAGGCGGCGTGCGTTGCTGGCTTTGCTGGGAATCTCGATCGCGACGTCCAGCGCGTGGGCGGAAGATATCCTGGTTACGACGGCCGCGGACTCGGGGCCCGGTTCGCTCCGCGAGGCGTTCACCACCGCGGCCGACGGCGACCGAATCGTCTTTGAAATCCCCGGCACGCCCGAGATCCAACTACTGAGCGACCTTCCCGACGTCGCAGTGGACCTTTCCTTTGCCAATAACAACCCTACCGACGTCACGATCAATCGCAACGGGAACGGACCGCTGAGTTTTTCGGGAGCCCAAGTCGATCCGACGATCCTGGTCGTCAACACCGGCGGAGCCGCTTCGCCCGACGCCGACATCGTGGGGGCAGCCGCGACAACCTTCTTTGGCGATGGACCGGTCAGCGGTAATCTGCAAATTCCGGGAACCCTTTCACCGGGCACCACTCCCGATGCCGGGAGTATCGGGACGTTCAGCGTGACCGGCGATGTGGACCTCTCCACGGGTCAGTTGCAATCGGATCTGACCACCGCCGCCGGTACGCCGACAAGCGATCTCGTCGAAGTCGCCGGGATACTAACGGTTACCGACGCGGTTTTGGCGCCCCGTTTTATCGGTGGTGATTTTGAAACAGGCCAGCAGTTCCTTCTTGTCGACTCAACGGATCCGCTGGTCGGAACGTTCATCAATCAAGACGACGCGTTCGCGCTTCCCAACAATCCTTTCCTGCAAGCGGTCCGAGACCTCGGGCTCGGAGCGGATGACTTTGGTCTCGTGCTCGAAGACAACGGCCTTTTGTTCACCGAAGTCGTTTCGGGGTGCAATCAATCCTCGGCCGCAAGACTCTTGGACCAGGCCTTCACGAGTCCCACACCGCCCGACGCAATCCTTGCGCTAAGAAACGGATCGACCGATGACGTGTTGATGGCCGTGAACCAGCTTTCGGGATCGATCTACCCATCGCTTATAGGTGCGGAAATCAACCACGTTCAGACGGGACTTGATTCGGTCCGAAACATGATCGTTCGCCAGGCCGTTTGTTGCCGGCGCGGGCTGACGCCTTGGGCCCGTGGATTTGGAACCACAAGCGAAGTGGAGATGGACGATTGCCAAACCACCGGCTACCGACATGAGACCGGTGGCGTCGAGCTGGGTAGCGGATTCGGACTGGGGTGCGGCGTCGCAACCAGCGTCTTCTCGCATCTCGCATTTGGCACACTCAATTCGCTGGGCGTCGACCAACGGGCGGACATCAACTCTTACCGGCTCGGTGGTTCATTGGCCTACTCGACTCGAGGGCTTTACTGGTTAGCCGCCGGAGGAGGCGGATACCAGGACTACTCCGTTCGCCGCTCGCTAACCGCATTCGAAGGTTCGAGTTTTGTCGAAAGTGACTTTGATGGTTCGTCACAATTTGGTTATTTCGAAGTCGGGTCCGTTCGCGACTTCTCGCCGTACTTGGGGATGCACGTCACACGTGTGGATTTGGACCCGATCGCTGAAACCGGGGATGACGATCTGGCGTTGACCAACAATGGCGGCTCGGGCGATTCGCTGCGGAGCATTCTCGGAATCGCCTGTTACAAATCCAATTGCACAAGTTTCGGTATCGCAACGACTCGTTTGAGGTTTGGATGGCTGCACGAATACCTCGACGAATCGGAGGTGTTCGTTTCGCAGATCGCCGCAACGAGTGACCCAGCGAATGTTTTGACCGATCGGGGAGTCTCCGCAGGCAGAGACTGGGCATTTGCTAGAATGCAAGTCGACACCGGGATGGTCATGGGTGGATATTTGACATTCGCGTACGAAGGTCACTTCAATAGTGACTCCGCCTTCAACTGGTTCTTGGCCGGTTGGATGTATTGATGTCGACGGTTGGGCCCTCGGCGCGTAGCGAGAAAAATGAGCAATGAGTGAACGTTCGAATCTGAAGCGACTCTTGCTCTATTTGTTGATCGGCTCGGTCGTCGTCGGAGCGGTTCTTGGAATCATCATCGTCCTGCGAGACGAGTGGGGATGGTTCGAAACACGGGTGGTTTTGACGTCCTTGGTGATCGCTTCGGCGAGTCTCTGCGGACTAGCAGCCGATCTCTCACGCACGCCCCGAGGTATGAATCTGTTACCGAAGGCGGGACTGCTACTGACGCTTCTCTCTTCCGGACTGATTCTGATCGGCATCTGGTCGGAAGTCACCGAAGTGGAATTTTGGAAAACGGTGTTTTGTCTCTCGGCGTTTGCCATCGCGACGGTACACGTCTGCCTGCTCTCGATTGCTCACCTGGCGAGCCGTTTTCGTTGGGTGTTTTACATTGCCGTTCAAGTGATCTATGGACTCGCGGCACTGCTATCGGTCTTGGTGATTTGGGAAATTGGGGAACCGGGGATTTACCGTATTGCCGCGGCGGTCGCAATCGTCGATGCGGCGCTGACGCTGGTCATTCCGCTGTTGCATCGAATCAGCCGGTCGGACCGCAAAGATGGCGAGTTCGGAACGCCGATCGAACAGAGAAACCTCGCCGCGATCGACGACGAAATCACACGTCTTCAAGAGCGGATTGCGGAGCTGAAAAGATTGAGATCCGAGCTGTAGCCGAGTCTGTCCCAGACTCGCATTTGCTCAAACCGGCGGCAAAGCCGCGCGGATGTCAGCCTGGGGACAGGCTGACCTACAGTGGCAGTAGGCCGGATCAAGGAGCGCAGCGACGCGGATCCGGCATTGGTTCTGGCTCGCCATTGAATCGAAGTTGAATCGAAGTTGAATCGAAGTTCCATGCCGGATCGGCGCTTCGCTTGATTCGGCCTACTTCGAATACCTGCACAACCTCCTTGCCAGCCATTCGCATCTATACAAGCTCTCGACGGCATTCTTTGGCCCGCATCCGACATACCGTGTGCTGGTCGCAAACCGCTGGGGCACTCGCAACCTACTCTTCACCAAAGTCATCCCTGTATCGACTCAACAGCTTGCCTTGATCATTCGGGGCGACGTAGATCTTACCCCGGATCATCTTCGACTCCCCTGGCTCCAGACCACCGATGCGAAAATCGCTGTGGATGCAGGCGATGACGCCTTGGAAGATCTCCTGGTAGGGCTCCCAGGCGACGGCCATGATTTTACTCCCATCGCCCGAGACGCAACCACACAGTCCATTCGACGGAACCAGCGGACTTAGCGGGCGAGGATTCACATCGCCGCGGTCAACGCCCTTGGGTACGTAGACCTGACCGTAGACGTATCGAGCTTGATCAACCCACGGCTCGGTCGGCAGGAATACCAACTCGTCGTCGATGTAGAGAAAACACTTGTGGATGTAATCGGGCTGGCGTTCACGAGCGTCTTGGTTACCTGCGCCGGTGAATCGATCGACGCGAATGCAAGGCTGGGCCCAGTGCGCGAGGGAGGGCTGTTCAGTGGGATTGCTGATCGTCACCTGAAAGTAGACGTCGTCCTCCCCGGCTGCGATCACATGCTCGGCGACGACTCCGTCCTCGAGTTCGTCACGCAGGACAATCCGCTTGCCATCTTCGCTCGCTTGGATCAACTGCGATTGATGAGGAATCACGGTTGCCCGCCAATCTCGATCGGTCGATCCCGGCCGACAGTAGGCTTCCAGGTAGTGAATTTCCATTTCTTTCCCCGGGAAGTCGCCGCGGACGGTCAAGAACCGTTTCTCCCACGAAATGGTCAGCCCGCCCGCTTGCTGCTCCTTGTCAACCTTGACCGACTCCACGAGCGGCATCGTGTACAAGTAGATGTCCCGCGGGACGCCATCGAATGTCGACTTGAGGGTGACTTTTTGATCGTACTGGTAACCGTCGATCGGGAATTCATGGCAGACCACGCGAGATCCATCACGAAGCCGTTTGAGTTGGGGAATGAGACGATCGTTCATCTCGGGAAGCAGGTAGAGCGTGATCACCGACGCGTCGCGAAGGTCGAGCCCGAAGATATCCGCCTGCTCAATTCGAACTAATCGCTCCAAACCGTCTTCCCGGACCGCCTGACGCGCTTGGGCAATCATCCGTGGGTTGATGTCGTAGCCGACGGCTTTACATCCGAAATTCTTGGCCGCGGCGACCACGATTCGGCCGTCTCCGCAACCCAAGTCATAAACCAGGTCATCCCGGTGTACCTCGGCAACCTCAAGCATCTTCTCCACGACATCGGGCGGAGTGGGAACGGTGATCGCGCTGTCATCATCCTCCGAGAATCCATCACGAATATCGAGGGTGACGCAGAAAGCGAAGAGCAGCAGCAACGGCAACAAACGGATTGGCATCTTGATGTGAAGTATTGAAGGGTGATCTCGCGACGGTTGGTTAACGTTTGTGCCAGTATTACCTCTCGCGACCCCGTTTGGGTTCGCTGCGGGCAAAAAACCTTCAACACAAAGTCCCCCCTCAGGGCGGTAACTCTGAGCTAGGTTTTCGAGGTCGCTGCCGACTCGATCCTCCCCCGTTCCTAGGTGACGGGTCGCAAGCAAGACCACCGCGAGGTCAGCAGGTAGCGAAGGACGCGAGTCCTGACGCGACTGGCCGCACAACCAAGCATGACCAATAGCGTCCTGCGAACTTAATGATGAAGCGAGAGATGCTCCACAGTCCCATTCATGGCCGATCGATTCGTCGCGGAGCCACCACGGTCGAATTGGCATTTGTTGCCCCCATCTTCTTCGTACTCGTCTTTGGCGTGGTGGAGTTCGGACGGGCATTGATGGTCAAGCAGTCGCTCACCGAGGCGGCTCGCGCCGGGGCGCGGACCGCATCGCTGGCCACGACTCTCGACACGAGTCGAGCCGAACAAGCGGCCCGCGACTATCTTCAACAAACGATGACCGATTCCTTCGATTTGAATCAGTGTCGGATCCGCTTCCAGCCATCCACTTTGGACTCCGTGGCCAGGGGTGACAACCTGATCGTTGAGTTAGAGGTGGACATCGACGACGTCACTTGGATTGCCCCAAGTTTCTTGACGGACAAAGTGCTACGTGGTGAAGCGAGACTGACCAAGGAATAAACAGCGATCCAGAACTCTACGGCGAAAGCCACAAATCCATGAACAAGTTCCGAAGAAGAATAGCGCGTAGAACCGGTCGAAACCGGGACGGTGCGGCGGCTGTCGAGGCGGCGATCGTCTTCCCTCTGATTGCACTGATTCTGCTTGGTTCGATTGACGTCGGACAATCGATCTACGTCGCCCAAG
>JARFQX010000755.1 GCA_029287555.1 Rubripirellula sp.
TTTCTCGATCTGATGACCGTTTACTTGTTGACCGCCTATTCGAGTCGGCCGCTGCATTTGATCGGAGCCGCCGGAATGCTCTTTTTTGTGCTCGGAGTGGTCGGGATCACGTACCTGTCATGCATGTGGGTGATCTCCAGGTTGACCGAGCGGATTGATGATCTGCACCTCCATGAGACCGCGATTTTCTTTTACTGCATCCTGACACTGCTGCTTGGTGCACAGTTCTTGCTGGCGGGACTGTTGGCCGAATTGATCGTCTCGCGGACGCTGCCCGGCAACCAAACCTACAGCATTGCCGAACGCATTCCAGCGGAGCCGAATTCAGCCGAACGAATTTCCGCCGAGTCGCCCGAGTGATGGAGTGATCGTGATGACGGGCATCTCTCCCGCCGAATCGAAACGTTGGCCGATCTACCGGTTGCTGATCGTGATTGCTTTGGCCATCGCAGCGGGACGAATTGCGGTGATCAGGAGCAGCGAGGGTGACACGGCGTTCTTGAGCGCCAACGATCGCAGTCGTTGGGCCACTGTCGCGTCGCTTGGAGAACGCGGTACCTATGCAATTGACCAGCAGATTGCGATCACCAATCCGGTTTATCGCAACCGTCGACCTTGGGATTCGATCGACAAGGTGCGTCACATCGGCCGGGACGGGAAACAACACTACTACAGCAGCAAACCACCTTTGTTGGCGACCGTGGTGGCGGGCCTTTATCGGTTGGTTTCGATGGCCAGCGGCATGACGCTCACCGATCAGCCGATTTACATGGCCAGGATTCTGCTTGCTTTGGTGAATTTGCCTTTATTGGCTCTGTTCCTTGCCACCACGATTGCTTCCATGGATCGTCTGGTTCGAAGCGATTGGGCTGCGACGGTGAGCGCCGCGGCCTGCTGTTTCGCAACGATGTTGTTTCCCTTTGTGGTCTCGCTCAACAACCATTTGCCGGCCGCGGCTGCGACGGCGATGGTGATGTGGTTGTACATTCGCGCCGCGAGCGATGGTGCGACGCGTGCGCGAGGAGAACTGGATCTCGACTCATCCCTCGCTGACGCGTCGGGTCACGATCTCCCAATGAATCGGCCGAAAGCACAACTTCAAGATGTGGAATCGGAGTCTCCATTGCGGGGAACGCCGGTGAATCACCGAATCGGCCCGTCGTGGGCTGTCTTAGCGGGTGTCGCCGCGGCGATGGCGGCGGCCAACGAGCTTCCAGCACTGTCGATGTTCGTCTTTTGGTTTCTTCTCTTCGCCTGGTTGGATCGCGCCTCGATCGTTCCCTTCGCAGTCGGTGCAGTCATCGTCGCTGCCGCTTTTTTCGGCACCAATTGGATTGCCCATCAAAGCTTGCGGCCTCCTTACGCCCATCGTGGTAACGGCAATCTGATCGGCGAATTCACTTCGCTGTCCGAAGTCCCCGGTGATGGGTTCAATACGCAGATTCGTGGTTTGCTGGTCGATGGAGGCCTGGAGGATTCGGCGTCCAGTTTGTCGGTCGATGCCTCCGACGAAACGGGACGTTGGGTGGTCCGCAGCGGGGAACGACAATTCGCGCTATTGAACGATGGCGACCGTTGGCAGCTTCGTCACTGGGATGACTGGTACGAGTACCCCGGAACCTATTGGAAGGAGGGGACCCGGCGGGGGGTGGATCGCGGTGAAAGCTCGCGGCTTACCTATCTGTTTCACATGACCTTTGGGCACCATGGGTTGTTTTCGCTGACGCCGATTTGGCTCATGATGCCGATCGGATTGTTGGTGGGGATGTTGGCCGATCCGCCGGCAATGAAACGGTACAACACCGCGGTGCTGGTCGCCTCACTGGTTTGTTTCTTGTTCTATCTGAACCGGCCGCTGATCGACCGCAACTATGGCGGGGTGAGCATTTGCTTTCGGTGGCTGCTGTGGTTTGCGCCACTTTGGTTGGTGGCGATCGCGGGGGTGATCGACCGCTCGGCGGCCGGGCGAGCGAAGTCGGCGCTGGTGTTGGTGTTGCTAGCATGCAGCATCTTTTCCGTCTTCGCTTCGCTGCAAACGCCCTGGCAATCGCCGTGGCTCTACCAGTTTTGGAGCTTTTTGGGCTGGATTAGCGGCTGAAAAGCGAGCTAGACTCGCGCCGGTTGCGCCTCGGAGGGCGCGAAATTCTGCCATGGGAAGGCTACCGGGTTGAACGGCACGAAGCATGCCGCCAGCGCTCGCATTCCGAGGCGTGGGTCTCGGCTGTTTGTCTTTGCGCTCACGCTTCTGGCCCTGTTCTTTGTCGCCAAGGCACTGGCGCCGCAGACGATTGGCGAGACAGCGCGGCGCAAACTGCTCGCGGACCTTCAAGCCTATTACCAGGATCATAAGGTTTCGATTCGGCGGGGGCGTTTCGATCCGGAGGTTGGTTTGACCTTCGAGGACGTGAGGATCTACGCACCGGCGTCATCGCCTCAGGTCGACGCCTTGATGTTGCGGATCGAGCGTTTGAGGGTGCTGACCGATATGCATCCCGAGAAGTTGCTCGACCGAGACTTGCCGGTGGAAACGCGCGGCGTCGTGCTGGATGGTGTCCTTGCCAACGCGTGGTTAACCGACGATCAACAAATTTCACTCGCCCAATTGTTGCCGCTTCCAAAACTTGGACCGGGTGCCCCGCAGGTTGTGATTCGCAATGTCAGTCTGAACCTCGTCGGCGAGCGCGATCAGCGTCGACCGATCACAGCCCATTTGGACGAAGTTGTCATCGAGAACTGTTGCGGTCGCGCAGGGGACGTTGACAGCGTGATCGTGCTCCGCGGCGCGACCGACTTTGCCGATGACGTGCTGCTCCGTGTGGACCAGACGGATGAGAAAATGGATCTCCGCTGCTCGATCAAGGGAGTTCACCTGAGTCGCGACCTTTTTGATCGACTGCCGGCCGCCTGGGCGGCCCAGACTCGCAATCTCCAGGGGCTGCAATGCGAATGTGACGCGACCCTTTCGATGCACCGATCGAGCGATGGAGAACTAAATTATCAAGTTCGCACGACCGTTCATGACGGACGCTTCGAACACGCGATGCTTCCCAAGCCGATTTCGGAAATGCGCGGGGTCCTCTCTTGTAGTCCGCGAGGAATTCTCATCGAAGCGTCGCAAGGGATGTTTGGCGACGCGGTGGTGCGGGCCACCGGCGCGGTTGATGGATACGCGTGGCCCAGTGCGACGACACTCAATCTATCGGCCCGCGGTTTGTTGCTCGATGATCGGTTGGCCCACTCGCTGCCGCCGTCGATGCAGGCCGCCTGGGGCCGTCTGCAACCGCTGGGTCGGATCGACGTCGACGCAAAGCTTGAGCACGGCGAAGGTGTGTGGGACTCAAAGGCGAGCGTCGTCTGCAAAGGAATCGACGTTCGCTACGAGCGATTTCCCTATCCGGTCGAAAGCCTCGTCGGTCGCATCGAGATTGCCGATGGTGTGGCGAATGCCGAGTTGCTCACCGGTCGCGTGGGAGGCAATCGGATGCAATGCGCCTTCCAGCTTCCGATCCAGCCGGGAACGGTTGCGGAAAAGTCGTTTGTGATTGCGACCGATGGCCCGATCCCAATTGACCGGACGCTGCTCGGATCGTTGTCACCACGAGGCGGCGAGACGACGAAGTTGGAAACGTTTGTGCGATCCCTGCGCCCGAGAGGCTCGATTCAATTAACCTCCGCACTGTTTCGAACCGACCCGGAAGGCAGGGCGACGCGAAAGATTGATCTCCGCGTGACTGGCGGCCAGTTACGATACGACAAGTTTGCGTATCCGCTTTACAACGTTACCGGTAACATCCTGGTTGAGAACGAATTAGTCACGATCGCCGGAATGCGGGCCAACAATGCCAATGCTGGAACCATTCGATGCGATGGCACCTACCGCATTCCGAATCCCAAGGGAATCACTTACAGCAACGTCAGCATCAATCCGTACGTCCAAACGGACCTGTCCCAATTGTCGCTGCGATTCCAGGCGAACAACGTTCCCATGGATGAATCGCTGCGCACTTCGCTACCTGCCAACGGCCAGCACGTTTGGGATTCGTTATCACCAAGCGGTGTCTTGGATGAGCTGAATGTCCTGCTCGAACAGACACAGGCGGGAGGTCCCTTGAAGCTTGATCTCACGGCCAACCAGCTCGATAGCGCCCAGGTCACCAGCCGCTCTCTGAGTTTGCGGCCGACGTCCCTTCCCTATCGATTGGACGTCACCGGTGGAAGGGTGCGGTTCGACGGAAAACGGGTGGAGATCGAATCGCTCAAGGGTCGCCATGATGCCTCGACTTTGGCCGCCGATGGTTTCTGCGTTCAAAACTCCAGTGGACGTTGGGAGTTGTTGCTGAATCTGCACAGCGGTAGCCGACTTCATCCAGACGCCGAGTTAATCGCGGCGCTCCCCAGCCAGATGCGTGTGGCCATGCGATCGCTGCAGTTGCGCGGGCCACTGAGCTTGCGCGGTCAGACCCGATGTGCGATGCCCGACGCGATGCATCCCGAACCCACCATTCAATGGGATTTGGTGTTGCAGTTGGAAGGCAATCGAATTGGGGATGTGGGACCGGTTCATTCACTACGCGGCGAGTTGTCGATCCAGGGAACCCGCGATGAGTTGGGGATTCGGGCACTGGGTGATGTTCGGATCGATTCGATGCACGTGCACGACATCCAGATCACCGGGATTCGCGGTCCGTTTTCGATCGAAGGGGACATGTTGTACATCGGTGGCTATTCCCATGGTGGGCCGCAACCGGCGGCCCAGGCACAAGCCGCTTCAAGTCCTTCGATTCGCGGTCGGCTCTTCGATGGCGCGATCGACCTGGATGGCAAGGTCATGCTTTCCTCTGGAAACTTCGATGTCGGACTAACCATCCAGCGGGCCCAACTCCATACACTCTTGGCCGACTTTG
>JARFQX010000765.1 GCA_029287555.1 Rubripirellula sp.
ACGCATGTCGGCTGAATCAAATCAACAAGGGGAAGGATCGGATCGCGAACCGAATTTGGTTCGCGATTTATCGGCGATCGGTCTGGTTGCCTTGACGCTGATGCTCACCGTCTCGATCGTCACTCGCAGTCCCGCGGACCCGATCGAGACCCCGCTCTGGCCAATCAGCGCGTTCTACGTTCCCGATGTCCTCGCTTACCCCACCAACGAGGCGGTGACCAACGCGTGTGGATATTGGGGAGCGTTGTTGTCGTCGGCCCTGCTCGACGCGGTCGGTCTCGCCTCCGCGTTGGTCATCGCCGCGATGGGTGGAATCGCGACCGCACTGCTGGTTCGCGGTCGACTGCAAGCTCCCGTGCTTCGTTCGCTTGGCGGGACGATCATGTTGGTTGGTGCTGCCACCGCGGCGTCGCTCCTGCCGATCGAAATGGAAGGGTTTCCGGTCGTCGGCGCCGGAGGCTACCTCGGCGCGATGTCATCGACTTGGCTGCTGGAGCACTTCGCTCCAGCCGGAGCCTGGATTTTGACCATGACCGTGCTGGCCGTGGGGACGTTGTTGACGACCGACTACGCACTGCTCTACGCGGGCCGGGCGGTGGTTCGACGGGGGGCGATGGTTTCGCGATCGAGTGTCGAGCGGGCCCGCGGCGTGCTACCGGGAACGCGCCGACTTCGACAACCATTCACCGATCTTGAGGAACCGATCCGGATCGAAGGAGATGCCGAGCAGGGAGAGGCGACCGATGAGGGCGGACCTTTGAGCGACGGCCCGAAGATCAAGTTTCGAAAATCCCGCGCTGGAAAACCCTCGCGCACCCAAGCGGTTGCTGCCGGCCCGCCGAACGAGAGCGAGTGGGTGGAGGACGAGGAAGCGGAAGCTCATCTGGAAGACGAAGGCTGGGAGGACGACGAAGAAGTCGACGAGTCAGCCGTGCGCGAGCTGGAGGTCGATGACGAAACGGTACAGCTCCGCAACGACAACTCCCACTCGCTGCCCGGCCCAAAAGTTCGCGCCCCGAAACGCAAGTCCAAGAACGACCCGCGGAAAGAGTTGTTCAAGGACATGTCCGAAGCGGCTCCGAGCGGCATGGAGGACTACCACCTGCCGAGCCTCGAATTGCTGCAACAGAGCGACGAGATCTGCTACGAAGAACAGTTGCACGAAGTCCGACGCAAGGCGCACATCCTGGAGGAGACCTTCCGCGATTTTGGATTTAACATTCGGGTCGTCGAGATCGAAACCGGTCCGGTCATCGCCCAGTATGAAATCGAATTGGAAGCGGGCCTGCGTTTGAGCAAGATCACCGGTCTTGCCGATGACCTGGCGATCGCGCTGCGCGTGCCGAGTGTGCGGATCGTCGCGCCGATCCCAGGCAAGAACACGGTCGGTATCGAGGTCCCCAACGAAACTCGCCAAGTCGTTCGGCTCCGCGACGTGATCGAGGAGTCCGATACGCGCGCCGCCAAGATGAACATCCCGGTCTTCTTGGGTAAAGACGTATCGGGCAATCCGATGGTCGTTGACCTGGCCAAAATGCCTCACTTGTTGATCGCGGGTCGAACCGGAACAGGTAAGAGCGTTTGTCTCAACGCCATCATCACCTCGGTCCTGATGTGCTGCCGTCCCGACGAGGTGCGGATGTTGATGATCGATCCGAAAATGGTCGAACTGAGCGGCTACGGTCGGTTGCCGCATCTGATGCACCCCGTCATCACCGACATGCGCAAAGCCGAAGCGATCCTCGCGTGGGCGGTCGAGAAGATGGAGGAACGGTACTCGCTGCTCGCCAAGGTAGGTGTTCGCCACATCAACAGCTTCAACGATCTCGGACGTGAGGAGATCATGCGGCGTTTGGAGGTCGACGAAGAGAACGACGGTGCGACCGATGTACCCGAGAAACTGCCGTTCATCGTTATCGTTGCCGATGAAATGGCCGACTTGATGATGACAGCCGGCAAAGACGTGGAACAGCACATCATCCGTCTGGCCCAAAAGAGCCGTGCCGTGGGAATCCACCTGATCCTCGCGACCCAGAAACCAACCGTCGACGTGATCACCGGATTGATCAAGAGCAACCTGCCCGCACGATTGAGTTTCCAGGTGGCCAGCAAGACCGACAGCCGTGTCGTCCTCGACGAAAATGGAGCCGACAAGCTGCTTGGAAACGGCGACATGCTGTTCTTGTGGCCGGGGACCAGCACACTGATTCGCGGACAGGGCACCTACCTGTCGGATGATGAGATCGATTCGATTGTCGGTCATTGCAGCATGGGCGAGCAGAACTTTGTCGGCGAGCTGATGAACTTGAAGGTCACCAAGGATGACGAAGGGGCGGAGGGTGCGTCGCTCGAATCGATCAAGAAACGTGACGAACTCTACGATAGCGCGATCGAGGTGGTGATACGCGAAGGCCGCGGTTCCTGCTCGCTGCTGCAACGTTGTCTTGGGATTGGATACGGCCGGGCTGCCAAGTTGATTGACTTCATGGCCGAGGACGGCATCGTCGGTGAGTACAACGGCAGCAAGGCTCGTGAAGTGGTCATGACGCTGGCCCAGTGGCAGGCGATGCAGGGGATCGAGTCGGAAGACGAGGAAGACGAATCGGCGGCTTCACCCGCTCTTGCGACCCACCCGCCGAACCGCCAGGCGGAAGCGGTTGTCGATGACGGCGGCGATGACCTGGATGACTCGTACGAAGCACACGCCGAGGCGGACGCCCAATACGAGTACGAGTATGAAGACGACGACGAAGGCGAATACGAGGACTACGAAGAAGAAGACGCGGCGTGATCCGCCCGTTAAGCCCGC
>JARFQX010000787.1 GCA_029287555.1 Rubripirellula sp.
GAGTTGCTCTTCGGCCAGCGTTTCAACGGCGTAGTCGGAGGCGACTTTTAGCCGATAACCGATCGCACCACGATTCGAAAAATGGAAATACCGCTCGGCATCACTCGGCTCGCCGAGAGTGCCGTGCAGGATCTTCCCGTCGTACGGGCCGACGATAAACACGAAGACGATTTTCAGGGTCTTACCGTGATTTGGGAAGGAGCGAGGATGCTGAGTCAGACAGACAGCGTTTTCATCGTCCGGGGTTTATCGTCCGGGGTTTAGGACGTCAGTGCGAGCGGGCCATCGCCGCAATACTCGACCGAGCCGAATGTTTCTAGCTCTTCGTGCCCCAGGCCGTGTGCGAGCGCGAGCCAAAGGCGATTGTGGGCAACCCCATCCAAATCGAGGGCACGACCGGTCTTGAAGCCGGCGCCGCCGCCGACCAGCAGGAACGGAATGTTGTCCAACGTGTGTGAGTTGCCTTTGCCCAACTCGTTAAGCCAGACGATCTGGGTGAGGTCCAACAGGCTCTCGTCCGGCCGCCCCGGTTCCGGGGTCTCGGCCAAGCGTTTCGCCAGGAACGCGAGTTCGCCGGCAAACCAGCCATTGAGTCGCTTCAGCTTCTCGTGCGCCTCTTCGGTGCCGTCCGGTTCGTGTGACAACGAGTGGTGACCTTCTTCGATCTCCAGCCATCGCATCCGCGCCTGACCCACCGAGCGCATGAACTGCAAACTTGCCACCCGAGTCATATCGTTCGCCATCGCGTTGACAAGCAGTTCGATCTGCATGCGACTGATCGCTGGCGTGTTGTCGTTCACCAGTTCGATGTTTGGATCGATCTCCGGTTCCGGGTGCAGCAACTCCGTTTCCTTGGATGCCTCGACGATGTCGCGTTCCAACTTGCGAACGTTCTCCATGTGCTCCTCGAGTAACCGTCGGTCGGTCGAGCTCAGCTTCACCGAGACACGATTGATGTCTTCGCGAACACGGTCCAAAACGCTGCCCACGATCTCCCGATTCTGGGCTCCGCCGTAGAGCTTTTCAAACATCTGGCCGGGGTCATCGATCGGCGCGATGGGGCGATCGCTCCCTGCATAGCACATGCGCGTCCAGGGGTCGGCGCGATTGGGAACCGCCACGCCGAACTCCAACGATCCAAAACGAGTCCTCGTTTCCTCGCGAGACTGAAAGAAGTTGCGAATCTCCTGATCGATGGAGATACCACCGGCCCAGCCCGCCGGAGTATGTCCACCGCCCTGGATGTTCCCGGGATTCAACTCCGTCGCGGTCAGCAGGCAGGACATGCCCCGCATGTGGTTGTCCCCATCGCCACGGACCTTGTTGTCGACACCTTTGAGGATGAGGGTCTGGTCTCGAATTGGCTCCAGCGCGTCGAGCATCGACTTCAGTTCGAGAGGAGATTCCGGATCGAAATGATCGGGCCAGAATTCATCGGGCAACGTGCCGTTTGGCGAAAACATCACGATCAAACGCTTGCGTGGCGTCACGTCTCCCCCCTCGGCCGCACCGAGGCTGGGCAAACCGTTCAGAAACGGAAGCGCGGATGCCCCAATTCCAAGGTCTCGCAGGAATTGTCGGCGATTGGTGTAACGCGAACTCATGGAGAATCCTCGGATATCAAAGTGGAAGGATCGATCAGGTTCTCGACGGCGGAAACGGAGGCAATTCGTCCAAGCAGTTTTTGAACGTTGTAGTCGTCCTCGACAAACCGCAACCTCAGCTGCTCGACCAATTCGGGGTCGAAGTCCTGAGGACTGCGTTTGACGACGTGCTCGAACAGATGCGTGATGAAGGCCCGATGTGCCGACGGATTATTGACGGCAAATTCAGCGACATCGCGAGCGCTGGCCAGTTCAACGGTTTCGCCGGTTTCCGTGGTGTACTGACTTTTTGTATCAACCGGTTTCTGTTTATCCTTCACCCGCCAGCGCCCCACCGCGTCGAAGCTCTCGAGCGTGAAGCCCAATGGATTGATAACCGAGTGACACGTCATGCATGCCTCATCACGGGTCAACTGCGTGACTTTCTCGCGCATCGTCAGGTCGGGTGCAAACTCACTGTCTTCAAAGGCAATTGCTATGGGCGGCGGGCTTAAGGCGCGCCCAACAATGTTTCGAGTCAGAAAAACGCCGCGATGGATGGGTGACGTGTTGTTGTGGTACGAGTAGGCGCTGAGCAAGTAAGGGTGGGTGAGGACTCCGGAACGCCGCTCCGAAGAGAACTTCACGGGCTGAAACTCCGAGGCGAACTGACGAAGGTTGGCACGCCGCTTGATTTCCTCGCCATCGAGCTGCCCGTCATCGTCACTTTCCGATTCGGGACCGTACAGCGAGGCGAGTCGATCATTGAGCATTAAGAAGTCGGCAAGCATCAGGTCTCGATAGTCCGAGTCACGACTCCAGACAACACGGTCGAGGAACAACTCCAACGAACGTCGCAAATCGGCGATCACGGCCTCGTCAAAGTCGGGGAAGAGAGCCTTGTCTTTTGAAAGATCGCGTTGTTCGAGTTCCAGCCAGCTGCGAAAGAAGCTCTGCATCTTCGCCTTGGCCCGACCATCCCGAAGCATGCGTCGAGCCTGAGATTGGACCTCCTCGAACGAGTCCAATCCGCCGTTGGCCGCAGCGGCGAGCAGCTCAGCATCCGGAACGGAGTCCCAAAGTCCGAACGCAAGCCGCGAGGCGACGACGTAGGGTGACGGCGTTTTCTCCTCGGGGGTCAGATCCGGATAGAGGAAGTGGGGGGACATCAGGATCATGACGACCGCCCGGCGAACACCCGACTCCAAAGTCGCCTCGTCCTTGCCGACGATCTCCCAGAGGATTTCCCGTTCGCCCTTCTCCAGGGGCCTTCGATAAGCGGCGGTCGCCAATTGAACGATGAATTCTCGTACTTTGGTGACTCGATCCTCGGTGTCCTGCTCGTCTTCCCCGTGATCCAAGCCAACCAAATAGGGAAGACGATCGACCACCTCGGCGGCCGCCTCAATCGCCCCATTCATGGTGGCCACTTGCCACTGTGGGGAGACGGAACTTCCGCGTTCAAATCCGAGACTTCGATCATCGGCTGGAAATGGGGTCTCGCAAACAAAGACGCGGCCGGGTCGCGTCGTGGTCAAGTAGTTGTAATCGAGCACCGACCACGCACCGTGCGGAGGCTTCCATTCCAACTTCACCGAAGCATCGTCTTCCAAGTACTTAAAAAACTCGAGTCGGATTGGATAGGTGCGGCCTCCGAGAAGAACAACCCGTGCGGTCTCCTCGCGCAATTCGCCCGAACCGACCCAAGCATCAATCAGGGCCTGCTGACCCGCTAGAGAACTGTCGTCCCGCAGCGCGCGACGATTCGGTTGGGGATCCATGTTTAGATAGAGCCTGGCACCATTCTCCGTTATCAGCCGGAACTCATGGTGGCCCGCATGCTCGGCACGCAAACCGCCCTGCCAGATGATTGCGAACTGGTCCGCCGAGATGCTCGGCGCCGGGCTGCCCGTCCCAAAATCAAAATCAAGCGCCGTGTCACTTCGGTAGTGGCCCAGGCGATCCGCCTTATTCATCCCGCGGGATTGGTAGTAATCGCCTCGCAAACCCGGCACTTCGATGTCGGACGTTTGATTATCCCAGCGTCTTTCCTCTCGCGGACCGTCGGGTCCTTCGCCCGCATGAATGGGAAAATGGCCGATGACATCCGCAACGGCATTGCGATACTGCTCGACGGTCAGACGGGTGATCCGAGGGGCCGGAGCGCCGACCGAGGCATGATAGAAGTTCTCTCGGATGTACTTGGCAAGCTGCTCCGCCTCGGCACCAACGCACGATTCGGGGTCCTCTTCCGGCATCGTATCGACAATCACCCGCGTAAGTTCTTCAAGCGATTGATCGCTGCGAAACGCCTTCTCGTAACCGTCCTCCGCCCCTCGACCATCCTTGCCGTGACAATGAGCGCACTTGTCCCGATAGACCCCGGCGATTTGCTCCGTATTCGCAGTTGTGCTTCGTTTGGCCTCGGAGTGTGGCTCACCGTCCGGCGAGTCTGCTCGAGCGATCATCGGCCCCCCCAGAATCGCCCAGAAAACGAATGCGAAGATGGGCTTGCCCCAGAATTGTATCATTCGCTGCATCTGATTCACCAGAAAGGACTTACAGGCACTCGTGCACCGCTCTCGCGACTCCCTCATCGTATCTTGTTCCGTTCGGCG
>JARFQX010000921.1 GCA_029287555.1 Rubripirellula sp.
TCGATTGATCAGCAGCAGTCCCGGTGTGAACTTCCTGACATATTGGATCAAGGCGTCGTCCGTCGCGGACAGCGAACGATCGATTTCGGCGTGGATCGAATGTTGCTGCAACCAGACCGCGCACTTGGCCGCATCCTCTTCGCCTTCGCTCGAAAGCACCAAGACGGTCAAAGCGGTCGAGTTTGCACGAGCAAGCGTCTGGCCCAATTCGATGGCACGGAAAGCGGAGTTTGAACCATCGAAGACCGCGACGACACCGTCTCGGCGGGCGGTCGTTCGAGCCAGGTAGTCCGCGGCAATGCCCCGCGATGAGCGCCCGTGTTGTCCAATGACCAACATATCGGCGTCGCCGGCAGCATCCAGCGACGCCCGAACGATCGCTCCGCGAGTGGTTCGAAACTTCCAGGCAAGATCCAACTGCTGCAGTGCACGGGCGAACGCCTTTTCGGTCTTTTCGGAAACCGCGCGAAGCTCTCGCTCCATGTCCGCAACGTGTAACGGACGTGTCGACGCCGAGGTAACGTCAATCTCACGTGCGAAAGGCAAACCGGCCAATCGAACCAGGTCTTCGTCTTCGACATACAGACCTTCCAATTCCGCGCGGATGCTGGTCGCCAACAAGACAGCGGCTTGTAAAGCGGCCTGGCCGCACGCGGACGAATCAAGGGCGACCAGGATTCGCTTTGTCTTGAGGGATGCAATTGGATCTTTCATTTGCCGCCACGCTCCTTGTTCTCGCCGAAGGCACGCAACGATTCCGCAAGCGATCGTAATCGTTGATCGACAAGGAAATTCACCGTTTCGCTCGGGTAATCTCCTCGCTCATCTCGAACTCCCGCGCGCTTTCCGGTCAGCAAGGAGACCGCCTCATCGACCGTGTCGAAGGTGTAGACAGCGAAATCCCCTACTTCGACAGCGTCGATCACCTCTTGGCGAAGCATCAGATTCTTGGCGTTCGCCGACGGAATCAGGATCCCCTGGTTTCCCTTCAGGCCCTTGGCTTTGCAGACATCAAAGAAACCTTCAATCTTTTCGTTCACGCCACCGATCGGCTGGGCGTTTCCGTGTTGGTCCAAGGAACCAGTGACCGCCAAGCTCTGTCGAATCGGTACATCGGCAAGTGTCGAGAGTAGGGCACACAACTCCGCAACCGATGCGCTGTCACCATCCACCATCCCATAAGACTGCTCGAACACCAGGCTGGCGGAAAGCGACAGCGGGTAGTCTTGCGCGTAGCGCGACGCCAACAGCGAAGAGAGGATTAAAACCCCCTTCGAATGGATGGCACCACCGAGTTCCACCTCTCGCTCAATGTCGATCACCTTGCCTCGACCAAGACCGGCCGTGGCGGTGATGCGAGAGGGTCGCCCGAAGCTGAACTTGCCCAATGATAGGACGGACAAGCCGTTCACCTGGCCAACTTTTTCACCATCGGTATCCACCAAGAGCGTGCCGCGACGGATTTCGTCATGCACGCGTTGTCGGAGGCGATCGGAGCGGTAGATCTGCTGGTCGATCGCCTTGAGCACGTGCTCGTCGCGAATGACGTCCACCTTCTGGATCTCCGCCCAGTGGTCGGCTTCCCGAATCAAGTCGGTGATACTGCCCATGTGCGTCGATAGTCTCTCCTGGTCGCTGACATTACGGGCCGCTTGCTCAAGAATGACGGCCACAGCGGATCGATCGATCGGGCGAGTTTTGTTGTTCTCGGCAAGCGATGCCAGCAGCTTCGCGTAAAGCTGGCAGTTCTCGCTGCTGGTTTCGGTCTCGTCATTAAAGTCGACAGCAACCTTGAAGAGTTCGTCGAAGTCGGGATCGAATTGCTGCAACAGGTAGTACAGCATGCGGTCGCCGAGCAGCACCACTTTCACGGAAAGCGGAATCGGCTCTGGCTGTAACGTCACCGTGCTGATCAGGCTCATCGCGGTACCGAGCGATTCGATTTGGATTTCTCCTGACCGCAACGCCCGCTTCAATGCTTCCCACGAAAAAACTTGCATGAGCAGATCGCGAGCTTGGACGACCAGGTAGCCGCCATTGGCCTTATGCAGGGCACCGGCTTTGATCAACGAGAAATGGGTCACCAAAGAACCCATGTGCGTCTCGTGTTCCACGCGACCAATCAGGTTGTGGAAGTAGGGATAGTCTTCATAGATGACCGGTGCCCCTTCCGTCTTGCTGTTGTCGACCAGCAGGTTGACAAGATATTGTTCGAGCGTCGATCCGGGAGACTCCACCATCATCATCGGTGGCACGCCTTCGGGGGGAGGCCGGAATTGATCGGCATGATCGATCACGTCGGCCTCCACGTTCTCCAAGTGAGACGCGACGGCCGGAAGCTCCACATACTTCTCCTTCAACTGCGAAAGAAGATGCTCGATGGCGAAACGCGTCGCCTCGCGATTCAATTGCCGCAGCTTCTCACGCGCCAACTTGCGGATTTGAGGAATTCTTTGAATGACCGCCTGCAACTTCGGCTGCAATTCTTCGACGGCTCGCTCGATCAACTTCTTCTCCTGGTCGGAGAGTTTCTCGAAGTCCTCGGGAGAAATCACTTCTCCGTCGCGCATCGGAGCCAGCGCGATGCCGGAGGGCGTTCGGATCATCTCCAGCCCTCGCTCGTGCGCTTCCTTGGCAACTTCATCGAGCGACTTGGCATGTTCATCCTGGAACTGTTGCTCCGCCTGCTCGATTTTGCGGCGATGTTCCTCGCTCTCCAGGGCGGCTGGAATGGCGGACTGAAGGTCGTCGACCAACTGCGAGATATCTTGCTCGAGTTCGCGACCGATTCCGGCCGGGACCTCGATCACCTTGGGACGGTCTTCGTCTTGAAAGTTGTTGACGTAACACCAGTCCGACGGCCGGGGCTCATCCTTGGACCGCTTTTCCAAGTAGTTGCGGATGACGGTGCGTTTCCCGCTCCCAGGCGGACCGAGTGCGTAAAGGTTGTATCCTTCTCGGCGGATTCCCAAGCCGAACTCGATCGCGCTCTCCGCCCGAGACTGCCCCAAAAGTCCCTCCAAACCGTCAAGTTCACGCGTCGTCTCGAACTCGAATTGAGACGGGTCGCAACGCCACCGCAGATCCGACGCTGTCAGCCGATGCTTGCTCAATTCGTTTTCCATCGAGTTACTCATCCGCCTGCGCACCTACCCTTTTCTTCCCCGCGTTGCCGTGAGGTCGCACGGGACGAGAGGCCGCACCAGAAGAGAGGCCACACCAGACGAGGCACCGAGCCAATCCTTGCCTAGGCGTCGCGTTTCCGCAACTCGGTCCTTCGAATCTTACCCGTGTGGGTCTTCGGCAACTCATCAAGAAACTCGATTTCTCTCGGATACTTGTAGGGCGCGGTAGCCTGCTTGGTATGTTCCTGCAGCTGATGGACCAGATCATCACTTGGTGCAAATCCATGCGTTAACACAACAAAGGCTTTCACGATCTCCGTTCTTTCCGGATCGGCTTTGCCGACCACGGCAACTTCGGCAACCGCTGGATGCTCCATCATCGCGCTTTCAACTTCGAACGGCCCAATGCGGTACGCCGCGCTGGTGATGATATCGTCCGCTCTGGCTACGAACCAGAAGTAACCGTCTTCGTCGGTGTAGGCACAGTCGCCAGTCAGATACCAATCTCCTCGGAAAGCGTTGGCCGTTGCGTCGGGATTCTCGCAGTAGCGAAGAAAGAGGCCAACGGGTCGAGTCGGCTCGACACGCACAGCGATCTGGCCCTGCTCTCCCGTCGGCAAGGAGTTGCCGTTCCCATCAACGATGGCCACATCGAGTCCGGGCGGGGGCAAACCCATTGAGCCCGGCTTGACCGGCAGATCTGGGATACTGGCACAAAGGATGACGGTCTCGGTTTGTCCGTAGCCCTCGCGAATCGTGATGCCGGTTGCTTCACGCCACCGCTGCAATACGCTCGCGTTCAACGGTTCACCGGCGGCCATGCAGCAACGAAGGGATCGCGGGCGGAAGTGGCTCAGGTCTTGCTGAATCAACATGCGATACACCGTTGGCGGAGCACAGAAGCTGGTGATCGGATACTCGGCCAGGCATTTCAAGACGTCGAGCGGATTGAATTTTCCGGGAGAATGACGAACAAGGATCGTGGAGCCGGCAATCCACGGGGCAAAGAATCCTGAATAGGCGGTCTTGGCCCAACCGGTGTCGGAAAGATTCCAATGCAGATCGTCAGGCTCCAAACCCAACCAGAAACGGGCCGTTAATTGATGGCCAATCCCATAACTGGCGTGCGTGTGCATCACCATTTTCGGCGGCCCCGTTGTCCCTGAGGTGAAGTAGATCAGCGACGGTTGTTCACTCAGTGTGCGGTGTTGCAGAGGAGTCGACTCTGCAGCGGCAACAAGTTCCCCGTACGTTTGCCAACCGCTTCGCGGCTTGTCCCCCACCAAAATCTTGAATTGCAGCTCAGGCAGATCCGACGCAACGTGGTCGACCTTCTCCGCCCCCGGATCGTCCGTCACCACGCCGTCGATTTCTGCCGATTTTACCCGGAAGGCAATGTCCTTTTCCGTCAATAACGTGGTGCCGGGGATCGCGATGATGCCAGCTTTGGTGAGCGCAACCATCGTTTCCCACCACTCGACCCGATTCGTCAGGTCAACAAGCACTTGGTCTCCGTGCTGCAGCCCGAGTTGCAACAGCGCGTTGGCAACCTGGTTGGACCGCAAGGAGATTTCGCGAAAGGTGATGGTTCGCTCCGTCCCGTCCACGCTGACCCATTGCATTGCCACATGGTCAGGACGCTCTCGCGCCCAGCGGTCGATGACGTCGCTGCCAAAGTTGAAGAACTTCGGGATGTCGATGTGAAAAGTCTTGCGAAGCTCACGGTAGTCTTCGAGCGATTTCAGGTTGTTCATGGAGCATCTTCGATTGAATGCGAATGGACCGTCAAGTTTCCGCGCGAAATTCCATGGCGGATTTGACTCGCTGCCGAGCCAGTTCAACCGCAGCCTTTCTGGGCTGGATTTCCTCACGATGAGCGCGTGTGAGCACGGCGTGACTGTTACGCGCTATCTTTTCCTGGATCACTTCGAAAGCATCCTTTTCCGAACCGCCGTGATATTCAACCGCCGCACAAATCACTCCACCGGCGTTACAGATGAAGTCGGGCACGTTCAGAATCCCACGTTCATGGAGGACGCGTTCGGCTTCCGGCGTTGCCGGTATGTTGGCCCCCTGCAGGATCAGCTTGGCCTTGATGTTTCCCACATTGTCTTGATGAATGCAGTCAGGCCGAGCGGCGGGAATGATGATGTCGCACGGCTGAGTGAAGATTTCTTGATTGCTAAGTTTGTGTCCGCGACCGTACGCCGTCACGCTTCCCGATTGTTGCTTGACCCGGGTCAATTCTTCGACGTCGATGCCGGACGGATCATAGATCGTGCCGCCGGTGTCACTCGCAGCGACAAGCACCGCGCCCTTTTGGGCAAGGTAGCGCGCGGCATGCCTGCCGACATTTCCAAACCCTTCGATGGCAATCGTGGCGCCGTCGAGTTTCAAGCCACAAAACTCCGTGGCCACTTCCGCGCACGCCG
>JARFQX010000421.1 GCA_029287555.1 Rubripirellula sp.
GTGAGACGCTCGCGGTAGGAGGAAATCGGAAGCTCGGCGGGGTATTCCAACCGAACCTGGGCGGAGCGACGTTGCTCTCGGCGAGCAATCGAATCGGCCAGTTGACGTTCAAATTCATCCGGGTCGAGTTGATCCCGGGCACGTCGCAATCGAAACCGATCGACCCGCAGCGCATCGTCGATCGACGGCTTCGAATCGATCGACGGACTGGACGGCTTGGGTTGCATGGAAATGTGAGGAAGGGCGGCTCACAGCGGCCAGACTTGTGGAACAATCAAGATGGTCACCGCAAAGACGATCAGGCTGAGCGGCAAGCCAAACTTGATGTAGTCAACCACGCGATAACCACCGACCCCGTAAACCATCATATTGGTTTGGTAACCGAACGGGGACATGAAACTCGCCGAAGCGGCGATCATCACCACGATCACGAAAGGCATCGGCTTGCTGTCGAGCTCGGCGGCCGCGTTGATGGCGATTGGAAACATCAAGACCGCCGCGGCGTTGTTCGTGATCAACTCGGTACACAGCGTCGTTGCCAAGTAGATCGCAATCAACGTCCACATCGGGTTACCGCCGGCAAGTTCAAGCAATCCGAGAGCAAGCGCCGCGGCGGCTTGGCTCTGCTCCATCGCAGCCCCGATGCCAATTGCCGACGCGATCACAATCAACACCGACCAGTCGATGCTGCGACGAGCCTCGGCCATCGTGCAACAACGCAGTCCCACCATGGCGAGTGCCGCGACCAAGGCGGAGGTAAGGATTGAGACGCGTGTCAACGATGCAGCCAAAACCATGCAGAGCAGGATCACTAGAGACCACCAAGCTCGCTCCGGGCGACGGACGACGCCCTTCTCGACGGCACTGACGAGAAAGAAGTCTCTCGATTCACTACGTCGATGCAAGAAAGAGGGCGAGGCTTCGAGCAGCAACACGTCGCCGACTTCCAGTTGAATGTCACCCAGTTTTCCGCTGAGCCGTTTGTCACCGCGCGCCACGGCGACCACCGCGGCGTTGTAGTGGGAGCGAAAGCGACCCTCGCGAATCGTTTTTCCGAGCAGCGCGCAGCGTGGGCTGACGACCGCTTCGACGAGTGTCCGCTGCCATGCGGGGACCCTCAGTTTGCGAGCCTGATCGTCACCGGTGGTCAGTCCGCGGATCTTGCGCAGGTCGACGACACTCTCCAATGCTCCCACGAGGATCAAGATGTCACTGGCGCGCAGGATCTCATTCGGTTTTGCCGCCGCAATGATGCCGTCGTCCCGTTGGATCTCAGCGATGTACAGGCCTGGCAGATGGCGAAGCCCTGCCTCTTCAATCGACTTGCCCACCAAAGGTCCGCCCTCTTCAACCTGGACCTCGACCGTGTAGCGTCTCGGGTCATCCGTTACGCTGACGGCCGCACGGCGTTCGGGGATCAGCCACCGCGACGTGGTGACCATGTAGATCAAGCCCAGCAGGGTGGCTGGCACGCCAATCACGGCGGGTGTAAAGAAGCCCAAGGACTCGGTGTGGATCCCATCGTTGGCCGACTGATGACGCCATTCGTAAAACAGATCGGCCACGATTAGATTCGTGCTGGTTCCGATCAGTGTGCACATGCCGCCCAAGATCGCCGCGTAACTCATCGGCAAGAGCAGTCGACTGCTGCTGGTCGAGATTCGGCGGGCCAAATCGTTGACCACCGGCATCAGCGCCAGGACCACCGGGGTGTTGTTCATGAAGGCGCTCGAGGCCGCCACCGGAACCAGCAACCGCGTCAGCGCTCCGGTCAGCCCCTTGGTCTTGTTGAGAAACCAGCCCGTGGCCAGTTCGGTGCCTCCGGTGAATTCCAGACCCGCGACCACGGCGAATAGCAATCCGATCGTCACCACGCCTTGATTGCCAAATCCGACGACCGCCTGTTGCGGGCTTGGCAGCAGAGAAGACCCGCTGAGGTTTTGGGCCAACATGAGGATGCCAAGGCAGCCAATGGCCAGCAAATCGTTGGTGGCCAGGCGCATCGAAAGGCCGACCAGCAATAAGCCGGCAACGGCGAGGCTCAGCCAGGCTTCCCAGGTATCCATGGACGTTCGGTTGCGTTTCCTTTGCTGTCCGCTGCCATCATGGGCGGGGCGTCACGAGCGGGGAGGGCTAATCGTGGTTGTTGAGTTGTCGTTTCGAACAGAATAGTCGGCTTTGATCCGGTATCGAATGCCGAGATCGCACCTCGTGAGCCTAATTTCACCCTCCGACTTTCTCCCCTACACTGCTTGAGCCCTTGACGGCCCTTTGTAGAGGGTCGTTTCGCCGCCGAATGTCCGGGTCGTTTTACACGCCCCGCCCGCTCCGATTGGTCCCGCTCCGATTGGTCCCGTCCCCTGCCCTGTACCATTTCCCCGCCCTGCCTCGCCGGCCAGCTGCGATGAACCAAGTTTCCCAACCCATGAAGCGATCCGGTCCGCTGGTGATCGCTGCCTTGGCGCTGTTGCTGTTAATCCTCCACCAGGACTACTGGCTATGGAACAACAAAACGCTCGTCCTGGGCATCCTGCCAATCGGCCTGTTCTGGCACATCTGCATCTCGCTGGCGGCAACGTTTCTCTGGTACGTGGCAACGCAAATCGCTTGGCCGCTCCGGGACGACGGCAGGACCAATGAAGCCAAGGCGTCTGCTCAGGAGGATCGTGGCTGATGGCACCAGGTTCGATTCAACTCGTGATCATTCTGGGCTACCTGGCGTTGCTGTTGGGGCTTGGCCTTTTCTCCAATCGGCTGTTCCGCGGCACGAAGCTTGACTACCAAGTGGCGAGCCATTCAATCGGACCGTTTCTGTTGCTGATGAGCTTGTTTGGGACGACGATGACCGCCTTCGCGCTCGTCGGCAGTACCGGTCAATCCTATCGCGAGGGAATCGGCGTCTACGGCATGTTGGCGAGCAGCAGCGGTATCGTCCACTCCCTTTGTTTCTTTCTGGTCGGCGTCAAGGTTTGGAGTTTGGCGCGGCGACACGGTTACACGACGCAGATAGGCTTCTTTCGCGATCGATTGGACAATGACTTTGTCGGGTTGCTGTTGTTTCCGATCCTGGTCGGTCTAGTCGTACCCTATCTCTTGATTGGCGTGATCGGGAGCGGCGCGGTAATCCAAGCGATGACGGCGGGACTGGCGCCCGATTGGTCGATGTTCCAAACGGTCGGTGCCGACCAGGCCCCCGATCCGGCAACCAATGGCGGTGTGCCCGCGTGGTTGGGGTCCCTGGTCATTTGTCTGGTGGTATTGATTTACGTTTTCTACGGCGGGATGCGCGGCACCGCCTGGGCCAACACGTTTCAAACGACGGTGTTCATGATCCTGGGGGTCGTGACGTTCGTGGTGATCGCCAACAAACTTGGCCGCCAGGAGACGTTTGCGGAGAATCTGCGGGTGCTCGGCGCGGCCATCCCGGAGTCGCATGCCACGCGCGAGCAGATGAGTCAAAGCAAGTTCTTGATGTACTTGTTGATTCCCCTTTCGGTCGGCATGTTCCCGCACGTCTTTCAGCACTGGATGACGGCCAAGAGTGGCGACTCGTTCAAAATCCCGGTGGTGTTTCACCCGCTGTTCATCATGATCGTCTGGGTCCCATGTATCCTGGTCGGTGCCTGGACGATGGGTGTCTACTCCAATCCGGAATTGCAGCCGGGCGGACCTCCCTTGCCCATGTTACCCAGTGGCGTGGTGGA
Source organism: Rubripirellula sp. (assembly GCA_029287555.1). Taxonomy (GTDB): domain Bacteria; phylum Planctomycetota; class Planctomycetia; order Pirellulales; family Pirellulaceae; genus Rubripirellula. The sequence goes on from JARFQX010000421.1 coordinate 3,705, forward strand.
CTCAAACAAAGTGCTCCCTTTCCTCGTCAAGACGCATACCGGGCCGATTCTCGGTGGTTTCCTGGCCGCGGGGATTCTCGCAGCGATCATGTCGAGTCTCGATAGCCAATTTCTTTGCCTTGGCACGATCTTCAACAACGACATCGTGACGCACTATCTCGGCAAGGAGAAAATCAGCGACGAGCGACAGGTTCTTCTGACACGATTGTTCATCGTCGCCATCGTGGCGGTGACATACTTGTTAAGCCTGGGCAATGTGCGAAGTGTGTTCGCGATGGGGGTGTGGTGTTTCAGTGGCTTCACCGCTCTGTTTCCGATCGTGGTCGCGGCACTCTATTGGCGCGGTCTGACCGCGGCCGGCGCGATTTGCGGAATCCTGGCCGCGATCATCAGTTGGCTGTACCTGTTCTATCAGGGAACGCAGGTTCCGATGGACCAGGGAGGCCTAAGCGGCTACATGGTTCGGCTCTCGATCGGGGAACAATCCGTGGAGATCATGCCGGTGGTCGTGATGACCGTCTGCTCAACGGTCGCAATGATTGCCATCTCAAGCGTCACGCCCAAACCTCGCGATGAGGTCTTGGCCAAGTACTTCGATTGAAGAGCTGCAACAATCGTCAACGCCGAAGGGGCCGTGATTGTCGGGGTTCTGCGTTCAATCGTAACCCGAAGCTTCAGGGCTTGTTGATTTAGTCGAAATCTTCAGGTTAATGGTGAGCCGTTGGCCGTAAGGCCTCGGGCAAGGCGCGCGGCCCGGCCGCTCACGAGCCTGTCGATTTAATACCGATCGTAACCCGACGCGTCAGTTTTGAAGTTGCGCTATTTCGATGGCTTCGGGCCGAAGGCCCAGCAGTTTACCTAGCCCAGCCCAACGGGCTCATCGTACCACACAAGTCTTTGTTCAAAAAAGAATTAGGATTCCGGTCCGAAGGCGGTCCATGCGGTGGACATGTCATGAACGCGTTGAAGTCCGATCCAAAGAGTTTGCGTTCCCGGATTGGTTGACTTGCGAATCACATAGCCGCCAAGCGACGCGATCATGCGGATCATTTCGTTCAACCGCGGAGGTGTTGGCGGAGGATCCGTCCGTTTGACCGTCATGTAGACCGACTTCCATTCGCTTGGTTCAAACACCACTTCACAACTTAGCTCCGGACACTCACGGCCAAGCCGGCATAGGTACATGATCCGCCAGGCGATAATTGAATACAGAGCCAGGCAATTTTCGATCCGTCGTAGTTCTTCAAACTGACGTGATTCAATCCGACATCCCGATTTGAGCGTGCGGAAGAATATCTCTATTTGCCAGCGAATGCAGTACGCCTGAACAATCAACTTGACCTGTTCGGGACGATCAATCGGCAACGTTGTGACGAGCAACCACTGGATCGGCTCACATCCCTCGGGCGGGTTCACTTCTTCCACCAGCACGACGTTGACCGTGACTTTCGGGAGTTTGCGATCACAGCGGTACGGCGGACGAAGTGTGAGGGTGGTGGCACGAACTTCTACTTCGGCAAGTCGCGTATCGCGAGACTGCGCACGCTTGCCTTGCTTGTCGGGAGCGATATTGCTCCTTCGTCGACTGACGTTCACCGTACACCGGTACAAACAAGCCGTGTCCCGGGTCTTTGCTAACCAGTTGGTCTGATCAGTCGTTGCTCGGGTCTGGCAAGCCCGAACTAAGAGCTGCACTTGAACTCCGTGGCAATCGCGTGGTTCGGAAAACAGCTCGTAAATGTCACCCTCGCTGTCTGCGACGCAAACACAGCATGTTTCTGGGCATGCGGCAGCGACTTCACGAGCTGCGCGAAGGCCTTCTACCCATCGGACACTTTCTTTTTCCTCGATAGGTTTCTGCTTGCGTTTTTGGCTCTTTTCGTCTTTGGTCAGCGAGGTCTCGATCTCATCACGAGCCCAACGCTTGTGCCTGTCTCTTATACA
>JARFQX010000966.1 GCA_029287555.1 Rubripirellula sp.
GCTGGCAGTGCTGTTCGTTCTTGGCTCCATGGTGACGACAACGGCGGCAGATCGACCTCCCAATCTATTGATCGTTGTCGCGGATGATCTCGGTTATGGCGACTTGGGTTGCTATGGCCATCCGACGATTCAGACGCCGAATCTTGATCACTTTGCGGCTGAAGGGTTGCGGTTGACCAACTGCTACGCTGCCCATCCCAATTGCTCGCCGAGCCGTGCCGCGCTGCTGACGGGCCGCACGCCGTTTCGCCTCGGAATCTACAACTGGATCCCAATGTTCTCGCCGATGCACCTGCGGCAATCGGAGATGACAATCGCCAGCTTGCTTCGGGACGCCGGCTATGCCACGTGTCATGTCGGCAAATGGCACCTCAACGGAGTCTTCAATCAAAAGACTCAACCCCAACCCTCCGATCACGGTTTCGAGCACTGGTTCTCGACCCAGAACAACGCCCTTCCGAATCATCGCAATCCCGACAACTTCGTGCGCAACGGCCAGAACGTTGGTCGGTTGACCGGCTATTCCGCGCAGCTCGTCGCCCAAGAGTTTTCCAATTGGCTGAAGAACGACCGTGCGCCGGAGAAACCGTTCTTCGCTTTTGTCTGTTTTCACGAACCGCACGAACCGATTGCTACCGCTCCCGCGTATTCGAAGTTGTATCCCAGCGATGACCCGAGCCTGTCAGCCCATCACGGAAACATCACCCAGATGGATGCGGGTTTCGGTAGCCTGCTGAAGTCGCTTGAGGAAACGGGCGTTCGCGAGGAGACCTTCGTGTTCTTCACGAGTGATAACGGACCAGCGATCACGCCAATGCATCCTCATGGGAGCGCCGGCCCGCTGCGCGATAAGAAAGGATCGATCTACGAGGGAGGCATTCGGGTTCCCGGTATCGTGCAGTGGCCGGGACATGTTCGGGGCGGCCAGACGAGTAACGTGCCGGTAAGCGGCGTCGATTTGTTGCCCACACTATGCGAGATCGCTTCGGTGAAAGTCCCCGATGACCGCGTGATCGACGGAAGCAGTTTCTTACCAATGCTCGACGGTCGCGAACTGACACGACAGCGACCGCTGTATTGGCAATTCAATCGAGCGAAGAGTGACGTCAAAGTGGCGCTGCGGGATGGACCGTGGAAAGTGGTGGCCGGACTAACTCCGCCCGGCCCGCAGTCCGGCGGTGGCATCCCGGAAGACGAAATCGAACGGATCAAGTCGGCGGAGCTCGCGGACTTTGCACTCTACCAGTTGGAACTCGAGATAGGCGAATCGACCGATCGGTCAAGCGAGCATCCGGACCGGTTCGCGGAACTGAAGAAGCGAATGCAACAAGTTTATCAGGAGGTTCGATCCGCTGCCCCCACTTGGCCGGCATGGCAGTGGCCACGTTACGAATCCCAGCGAATCGTGTGGCCCGATTACTGGACGAATCGACCGCGTCAGTAGTCGGTTGCTCACCGAATTTTGTCACGGCTGCTTATCGAGGAATCGAATCGCAGCTTGATACTCCTTCGTGTTGGTTCGTGCAGATTAGGGGCTCAGCCCTTGGTTACCTGATTTGCCGAGCAGACCTTCAGCTGCGAAGCCACCCTTTCGAACGCAATGAGTGCGATAAGATCCCCGTCACCCGGGATCGTCGTGCGCAGGTTGTTTTAGCAGGCGCAGCAGGGCCAGGGCCGCTTCGTTTTCTTCCGAGACGACGTCGGTCGCGCCAAGCTTCTTGAGTTTCTTCAGATTGCTCTGATACCGACATCGCACAATGACTCGGCAACGAACGTTCAAACGCAGAACGGATTTCACGACCCGCGTGGCTGTCCCATCAACGGGGACACAGATGACCGCCAGTTCCGCTTGCTCGATCCCCGCTCGGCGGAGCACCTTCTCGTCCGTCGCGTCGCCAGCAATGGTTCCAAACCCCTGCTGCGCAAAGGAGTGAAGATTGATCGGGCTCAGATCCACCATGCAAACCTCGTGGCCAAGCGTCTCGAGTTGCGAGCCGATACTGCGCCCAATCGGCCCCGCCCCGATCACCACCGCTTGCATCTTGTCGGATTGATGGAACGTTGTGTCATCGAACGACTCCTCTTCAGCCTCTGATTGCAAGAACCGCATTCCAGCACTCATCAGAGTCGGGGCCAACACCAGCGACCCGACGGCAATCGCCACGACGCGGTGGTATTCGGCCTCACTCAACACGCCCGAATCCGCGCCTAGCAGAACCAATACAAAGGCGAACTCACCGACGTGCGCCAATCCCAGCCCCATACCAATCGCCGAACGAAAGGGAAGACCAGTCAGCAGCAGAGCAACCGCAGCGGCAACGCTCTTCAAGAGGATCAAGGCCGGCAACGCGACCCACATCAACTGAGGTTCCTGCCACAGTAGCCACGGATCAAAGATCAAGCCAAGCCCAACAAAGAAGATCGCTGCAAAGGTCTCGCGGAAAGGCAACACGAGTGCGTCAATCTGATGCGACCAACGGTTTCCATTGAAAATCAGTCCGGCGGCAAACGCTCCCACCGCCGGCGGTAAGCCAACGGAATAGGCGGCAAGCGTCACGCCCCCCAGCGAAACAGCGGTGAACAATACGACTAGTTCGCTGCTGCGGTAGTATGCGAACATCGGAATCAGCCACTCGGCCAACGCGTACCTCAGCACGATCACGGCGACAATGAAGGCGATCGAGATCGCGCCAAGTTGCACGAATGCGGCCGGGCCCGCGACTGCGTCGCCCCCGGTCAGCAGGGGAACCATCAACAAGAGTGGAACCAGCGCCGCGTCCTGGAACAGCAAGATTCCGATCGCCCGTCGTCCATGAGGTCGCTGTGACTGGCCGTACTCGGTCAGCAACCGAAACACCAAGACGGTGGAACTGAATGCTATTGCCGAGGCGATCAGAATGGCGGGTCGCCACGCCGTTCCTTGCATCCAAAGCACCAGCACGACAGGTCCGGCAACCAACAGCATCTGCGTGGCGCCGCCGATGACAAAATTTCGGCCCAGCCGCCTGAGGTCATCGATCGAGAACTCCAAGCCGATCGTGAACAACAACAAGAAGACACCCAATTCGGTGAAGTGGGCGAGTTGGTGTTGTTCATCCTCGACCCAACCGAACACGCCCTGACCGATGGCCGCGCCAACGAGCAAGTAGCCGATCAGAACCGACACATTGAGCCGCCGGCAAACCAGGGCTGCGAACAGCCCAGCCACCAGCAAAACCATCAGATCGTAGACTAGCGACAGGGTCATGCGCGGCGATCGACAAGTCGTCCTTGGTGTCGGAAGAAGACTGCGTCCCCCGTGAACGCTAGTTTGATTGATGATAGTCCGTCCCCGATGAAACCGACAGGCAGGCCGCCGTCGAGCAAGCTCGGGCTAGCAAGCTCGGGCTGGGGGAAAAGAAGGCCTACCTCAGCGCAGCGGTACCTCCTGCTCAGCGCTACTCCTGCTCAGCGAAGCGGTACTCGTACTCGACCTCAGCCGGGAAGCTCTGCCATGCAGTCGAGCACGAGCACGAGCACGACTGAATGCGGCGGGGTCAGTTTCGCACGGGCATCGGAACACCATCGGGAAGAAACTCGACGTCCCGATCATTTTCCAGTGTTGGGCCTTCGGTGCAGCGACCCCTGTCCACTTGCCGCGCCAAGAGCTCAAGCAAGGCTTCGACCTTGTCAGGTTGATCATCGGCAAAATTGGTGGTTTCGCCCGGGTCCTCCGCAAGGTTGTAGAGTTGCAGCGGTGGCAAGCCCTTCCTCTTCGCCTCCGGTTCACGCGGTGCACTCCATCCACCGCTGCCGGCGCACAGGCATAGCTTCCAAGATCCCTGACGAATCGCAAACAATCCACCGATCGAGTGGCTGACGAGAGTATCCCGTTCGGAGGTCGCCTCGCCGTCGAATACCGGCAGCAGGCTATAGCCGTCCTCACCGCCAACGGCCTGCCGCTCCTGTTCGGTGACGTCTTCGAGGGTTGCGTAGAGATCGGTCAAGCAGGCCAATGCGGAGGTTGTCCTCCCCGCCTCGATCTGCCCCGGCCAACGCGCGATCAACGGAACCCGGTGGCCGCCTTCGTAAATGTCCGCCTTGTGGCCACGGTAAATGCCGCTCGGATTGTGCCCCTGCTCTTGAAGTAGCGGAAAGTTCGCTTGGGGAGAACATCCGTTGTCGCTGGTGAAGATAACCAGCGTGTTGTCATCGAGCCCGGCATCCTTGACCGCCCCGAGCAACTGCCCCATGTGGTGGTCAACCTGCATCACGAAGTCGGCGTAGGGATTCAAGCCGCTGGCATCTTTGAATGGCGGGACCGGAACGATCGGCGTATGAGGAGCGGGCAACGCCAGGTACAGGAAGAAAGGCTTGCCCCCTTGCGCCGCATCCTTTCGCTCTTGAACGTAGCCGATCGACTTATCGAACAGATGTGGCAGTACTTCCGGGATTTTGAAATCCGATCCGATTGGGCCCTTGCGATACCAACCGTATTGATCCTCCTCCCGAGTCACACCTTCGATGCGGTCCGGCTCAGCGGTGATCCTTCCGGTATCGACCCAGACGTAGGGCGGCATGTCCAACGATCCACAGTGTCCATAGTACTGGTCGAATCCGTTGATATCGGGCCCATTGATTACCGGCTTGCTAAAGTCGATTTCCTTGCCGTTCTTTTGCCAGTCCCAACCGAGATGCCACTTGCCAATCATCGCCGTGTGATAGCCCGCTCTTCGCATCAAGTGACCGAGTGTCGGACGATCCGCGGGAATCAAATGGGAACTCGTCCCGCTGAGCACGCCTTTGGCCAGTCTTGAACGCCAGTTGTAACGGCCCGTCAGCAGACCGTAGCGAGTCGGCGTGCATACCGAACTCGGTGTGTGCGCATCGAGAAACGTGAGTCCTTCGTCCGCCATCGTCTGTAGGTAGGGCGTCTCAATCTTGCAATCTGGATTCGTCGGTGAGAGATCGCCGATGCCCAAATCGTCCGCCATCACCAAGATCACATTTGGATGGTCCGCACGCGACGAATCCATATCCAATCCTGACAATACTATCGCTACGACGATCATCGCGACGGGAAACCGAAACGCTGAGTTCATCTTCATTCGTGCTTTCTCTACGGGTAACTCTTGGACCATGGCGATGCCTCGGGTGCGGACATTCTAGCAGCCTGCAGCGTCGTGATTGTCCAAAAGCGATGCGAGTTGATTTCACTCTACCTCCCGGCATTGGTGTCTACGCATCTCACTCTGGCGCCCCCGGCTTTGCGTGGGAGAAGAGCTGAGGATGAGGGGGCAGGGGAAAGTCTGAAGGTTGAAAAGAGGTTTGTTTCAATCTTTACGCGTCTAACTTCATCCTTCCATCACCCTCCTTTTTAAGGAGGGTCGAGCCTAAGCGAGGGGAGGTTTCGCGCGGTCGCTCTCTCCTTAGGCTCGGCTCTCCCGAGGGAGATTGCTTCATCGATGGAAACCGCGGCATTAGCTGACTTTGAAAATTGCACGACGTCCAAGCGGGACAGCGAAATCATCGAATCCCCGCACGATGCCGGGAGAATGTTGCCCCTTATTTGAGCAAACCATCACTCATTCACAATTGCACACGTCCGTTATTTAGAATTCAGTGTAGTTGCACTGGCCACTTGAAACACGCTAGCGGGAAAACCGCATGACCGACGGAGAGAGAAAACCCTCGCGTTTTCGGTTCTCGATCGGATCTCTCTTCGTCTCGATCACCGTCATCGGAGGATTTCTCGGATTGCTACGGATGAAGTGGCAGTTGATGAATTCCGATCGCTTGATGGAACCGCTTCGAGACAGCGTCGCTTTGCTTCCTCTGAGCGAAGGAGTATGGCTACTGGTATTGCAAATCGTCTCTTTCGCGGTGGCGTCAGTCGCGATCTTCGTCTTCCGCGAGCCGCGAGTACTTTGGTTCTACATTGCCGGCCATCTCGTTTGGCTTGCGACGCTCCTTGTCGGCGCGTTGACGCAGAATGTCAGTTTCGCAAGTTGGATGGGTGAACCGATGCTTGCTGTCGTGTTCTTCGAACCCGCGTTTGCGTTAGTCGTTGCCATCGTCGCCTGGTGTGTTGGCCTTACCCGCCGCAAGCGTCGCGAAGTCGGAATGTTGACGGCGTTGTTGATCCTTAGCCTGCTTTCGGACCTATTCGCACAACTCGCGTGGTATTCCTTTGCCGGCGCGCTGGCAGCCGCCATCGCGGCGGCCGGTCGCTAAAGACCTTGACCGTTTCAAGTGCTGATGCTTTACCAGGCACGGCTCGCGGCGATATCTTCTGTGCATTGAATTGTCTCGAAAAGTTTCTGGTGGATTCTAAAACAGCTAATCCTACGCCGATTAGGAAATCGGCTCTAAATCGATGGCATAGCCAAAGGCAAGCTTCGGGTCACCGATTCAATCAATTGGGAGGAATACCAGGCCCGCATCCTGCTCGGCTTGAACTACATCGGCCTACTGGATGAGCTGGCGGTCTTCGACCTTTCGTTAAGTCAAGCCCAAGCCCGCAAGCTTTGCCAAACGAAGGGAAGACTGATTCGTCCCCAAGGTTGATGGCCGCAGTTCTCAGAGTGAACGCAAGAAGGCCAGCAGCCGCGACCGTTCCTCGTCTGTCAGGTCTCTTGGCAACTGATGTTTTCCGGTTTTGAGCAACGACTCGAGAGAATCAAAGCGTCCATCATGGAAGAGTCGACGACGGTGGCGGAGTCCATGAAGTGAAGGCGGATTGAATCGTTCGTTTCCGAGTTCATCCGCGACGCCGACATCTTGGATCTGTGATGAGGTGTAGCTTGGTGGTGAATGGCAGCTCGCGCAGCGAAACTCATGAAAGAGCAATTCGCCCGCTTCCACATCATCGCCGGCAACTTGATGGGGACGCGGGGGCAGCTCTAGCGACTGAACGAAACTCACCAAATCTGAAACGGCGTCCTCTGTCTCTTCCCCTCCGTGCATCGTGGACTGAAGGGTTTCCTCGATTTGCTGCTCGAGACCCACCTTGTTGCCCAGCCAGCCGAAAGGTGCCGTCTCGGCCAGGCCCATTAAACTGGGTATCTGTTTGGGGTTTCCGAATCCTCCGTCCCCAAAAGTGTCGGCCAAGAGCCCGGCGGTATGACCGTCGACGTGACAACTGTTGCACGTCAACCACCCGTCATGTGAAAGGTCGCCGCTGTAGAACGCGATCTCTCCAGGCGTTGCCGCCGCGCGCTGATCCAGCTTGAAAGTCCGTCCTTCGACCCGCCGAACCACTCGGTGCTCCTCTTCCGATAAGCCTTCAAGAACCACGTCCGTGATCGATGCATCGTGGACATTCAAAGTCAAGATCCGCCGTTGGTCAACTTGCACCACATGAGTCGGACGCGTTCCCGTTTTCACCCGCTCGACGACCTGCCCGTCGCGAACAATTGCCAATTGATTGGCTCCGCCGCTCGCCACCAACTGCAAAGAACCAAGATCGACGATCCCCATCGGGTCAGCGAATCCATTGCCCACATCACCCAACCGAATCCGCTCAATCGACTCCATCCGGTTCCGATCATCGAGCAACGATTCGACCGAAATTCGGCTGACAAGATTCTCGATCGTGTTCCCCCAGTGGATATCGTCGAGATCCGTTCGAGCAACACGATTCAATCGCTGATGAGTCAACAGAATGGTCTGACCGTCTGGCGACAAA
>JARFQX010000999.1 GCA_029287555.1 Rubripirellula sp.
ATCGGGGCCGTACAATCGATTGATCAACCGACCAATACCCGCGGGAGGATGACCATGAAACTGAGTGAGCAAGCCACCGGCCCTTACCATAGCGGAGGCGATCGGGGACCTCTGCAAGAGTACCTCGATGTGGTCGAGCAGAATTCGATCGCGCAACAAGAGCGATTTCACTACGACTTGAACGGCGACTTCATAATTGCCCTCGAAAGCGAACTCTTTCAACCCGCTCACCAAGTCACATTGCGCAATAGCAGAGATGGTTGGACGGCCGATATCCACGGAGAGTATTGGCGGGGCAGGTGGTTTTTTTGCCTCAATCCCGAACACTACCGGCAGCGGATTCAAGCGAAGTTTTTTGTCGATGGACGACCGATGGATTCGCCTCCGCTGATTATCAACGCCACACCGGATATCACCGAACTCTATCGCGAAACGGCATTTGCGTTTCCGGAAGTCACCCCGCTGTACACGCTGCCCTATGACAACCTGGACGTCTCAAATACTAAGATGCAGCAGGAGCTTGTCCCCGGAAATCGTGACGAATCGATCGTCTATGACGTGATCATCATCGGCGCCGGCATGGGTGGCGGCGTGCTGGCTGATGCACTCTCAGACGCGAACATCAAGACTCTCGTGCTCGAGACGGGAAGCCTGCTCTTTCAGACACACATTGATAACCTTCCCGGCCACACGTTCAATTTCGGCGCGTCGCAAGAACACGGGGTCAGCCAGTACATCAATGAGCCCGGTACGTCTTCCAATCTCGTCAACACCGTGCAAATGAACCTGGGAGGAAGATCGGTTTTCTGGGAGGGCCTGATTCCCCAGATGGATGACTGGGAGTTGAATCACTGGCCGACTCGGGTTCGCCAATATCTGACGACGCATGCAGGCTATGTTGAAGCGGAAAAACTCGTTCGCAAGCGGCGGACCCTGGGACCGTTCCAGGAATTCCTGATCGGAGAGTTGGCCAAGGAGTTGACGGACCACGAGGTCAGCGATCTGCCGCGGGCGTTGCACCAACCCAACCTGGATTCGACCGCCTCGCAGGTCACGAACGTCACGCAAAGGTCCACCGGCGTGTTCTCAACGGCCGACCTGCTACTCGATTCCTTGACCACCGACCCCTTTGTCGGCAGAGATTACCTGACCGTTAACCTGAACCATCTGGTCACCGAAATCGAGACCAAGAACGGCGCAGCGATTCGGGTCGTCTGCCAGGATTTGGCAGGAAACGTCAAGCGACGCTACTCCGGTAAGATCTTCGTGATCGCGGCGGGATCGCTTGAAAGTCCACGCATTGCGCTGGCCAGCGGCCTGTCGGACCCCTATGGCAAAATCGGGGTTGGGCTCACCGATCACCCCGCTTTCGACCATCCATGGGCGGTCGAGCTCGATCCAGCCAGCCCATTCGCGGCAGCCGACAATCACGCCAAGATTCTGATTCGACATCAGGACGGCGCCGCGCATCCCTACTCCGCCGAATTGGTAGTCAATCCGCGATACTGGGACGTGCGTCATTCCGACGACGAAGTGCTGGAACTGGCGACCGAGTCGACCGACAAGACATTCGCGACCATGAAGTTTCTTTTCGACTCGCCCCTGAATGACAAAAACTACATTACTTATCGGGGTAGTGGTCACAAACTCCATGTGTTCGTGGAGCCAAATCTGTCGGGACTGCCTTACCGAGCCGAGGTCGAGGGCCTACGCAATCGCGTTTTTTCCTTCCTGCAAGCGACCTTTGATCCCAACAAAAAGATGGACTACCTCTACAATGGCTCGGTACATCATGCTGGAGGTTCGCTTCGAATGAGTTCGGATCACACCGGGGTGGTCGACGACAACCTCAAGTTCGAAGCCTACGACAATCTCTACTGTTGTGACGTCTCAGTGTTCCCACGCATCCCAACGGCCAATCCTTGTTTGACACTGGTGGCCTTAGCGCAGCGACTTGCGGCGCACCTGAAAAGCAGCCCGTAGTACCCCATCGTCCGGCTCACCACCGTACCCGCAACCGATGCCACACCTGTCGACTGAGCAACTCGGCTTGTCTCTGATCAATAAACATCTTCACCATGAATCAACTTGTCACGAACTTGGCGGTCGAGTGTCGCCAACCCTCTCCTCTCCAAGCGGTGCGTGCCACCGTTGTGGTTATTGTTACGGCACTGTCGACGCTGATCGGTGGCGAATCAGTCATTGCCCAGTCCGCCGATCGACCCAATGTCGTGTTTATTCTGGTGGATGACTTGGGGTACATGGATATTGGGGCCAACAATCCCGATACGTTTTATGAAACGCCCTGCATCGATCGCCTGGCGTCCGGCGGGATGCGGTTTACCAACGGATACGCGGCGAACCCGGTTTGTTCGCCGACGCGTTACAGCATCATGACCGGTCGTCATCCCAGCCGCATCGATGCAACGAATTTCTTCTCGGGCGCACGGGCGGGGAAGTTCCTGCCCGCTCCAATGAATGATCGCATGCCGCTCGAGGAGGTAACGATTGCCGAGGCAATGAAACAGCGCGGTTACGCGACCTTCTTTGCCGGCAAATGGCACTTGGGACCCGACGAGAACTTTTGGCCAACCAAGCAGGGTTTCGACATCAACCGTGGTGGTCACCGCGCCGGTGGCCCGTTCAAAGCGGGCAAGTACTTTTCACCGTATGCCAATCCACGGCTCGAGGACGGCCCCCCGGGTGAGCACCTGACCGCCAGGCTTGCAGAAGAGACCGTGAGCTTCATCCGCGGACACCGCGACG
>JARFQX010000432.1 GCA_029287555.1 Rubripirellula sp.
ACCGGTCATTTGGGAGCTCACCGATTCCGACGGTGACGGTGTTTGCGAGAACCGTGAAGTCTGGTTCGACGGCAAGACCGTAACGAACTGCGCCAATGACCTGCACGGCCCGTACCTCGGACGAGATGGCTGGGTCTACTGGTGCAAGGGGGCTTTCGGCGAACAAACGCACACGTTGGTCGACGGCAGCACCTTTCAATCATCCGCCGCGCACATCTACCGCAAACGCGACGATTCCTCCTTGATCGAACCGCTCATTTCCGGCGGCATGGATAACCCCGTCGAAATGGCATTCATCCCGGAAGGTGAGAAGTTATTTACCAGTACCTTCCTGCAACATCCCGGCGGCGGCCTGCGTGACGGCATCGCGCATGCCGTCTATGGCGGACTGCATGGAAAAGACCACCGGGTCATCGAAGGCCACGTCCGCACCGGTGGCTTGATGCCAATCATGACGCAACTGGGTCCGGCGGCGCCGAGTGGATTGATTTGCCTGGAAACCGATCATTTAGTCGTCTCCCTTCCTGACTCAAGACAACAACGGTTTCTTTGTGCCGCTCTTTTCAACCTGCACAAGGTCACGGCTCATCGGTTGATCCGGGATGGCGCGAGTTATCGGACCGATGATTACGATCTGCTAAGCACGGACCGCGTCGACGTTCACCCGACCGACGTCATCGAAGATGCCGACGGCAGTTTGCTGGTGCTCGATACCGGCGGCTGGTACGACCTTTGTTGCCCCACGTCTCGAATCGATCAGAAAACCGCTTCGGGCGGAATCTACCGAATCACCAGCAAGCAATCACGCGAGCAAGAGATTTCGACGGAAGCCGTTGATTGGAAGTCGCTCGATCCCGCGCAAACGGCCGCATTGCTTCACGACCGGCGCCCTTGGATTCGCCGCCGGGCGAACCAAATCGTTGCGCAGCAGGGCGATCGCTTTGTTCAACTGCTCACCGGTGTGGTGGAAGACGCCGCGCGATCGCGCGGGGATCGTTTGAATGCGCTTTGGTCGCTTTGTCAAATCGGTTTACGCAGTGCCCTCGACGTCGCGGTGGGACAGCTCGACTCGAACGATCCATCGTTAGTCCAGGCCGCTTGCCATGTTGCCTCGATCCACCGTGATCAACAAGCCAGTGCGGCGCTGCGGGGCCTGCTCGATCATTCTTCACCCCAAATCCGTCGCGCGGCCGCCGAAGCTCTGGGACGAATTCGCGACGTCGATGCGGTGGACCGTTTGCTGCATGCACTTGAGCAATCCACGGATGATCGTCACCTTGATCATTCTTTGCTGTTTGCGCTGATCGAGATTGCCCGCAGCGATCGCGAGATCGACCTGCGCGAGTTGGCGACGACGGATAAAGGACGCTACGCCGCGATCTTGGTAGCGGATCAACTGGGTCGCGGTGCCGAGCTGGATCCGAATGAATTGTTCTCGGCCGCACGCAGTGACTTTGCGCCGCTGCGGATGGAAGCCATCGACGTGTTGTCATCGAATCCGACCTGGTCAAACGAATCGACCGCGCGACTGGGCGAACTCTGGTCACGCCTCGATTCGGACGCGGCCGCGGGCGACGTACTCACGGAGGTCATCGCGGGCTGGCAAGAGCAAAGCTCGATGGAAACACTTGTTGGCCGATGGCTTGATGAGATCTCATCGGCTTCGGCGCAGCAGCAGTCGTTGCTCGCCAACAACCTCGACCGGTTTTCCAGTCGACAACTGTGGCCGTCCTGGTCAGCCCCATTGGCGAAATGGATGGGACAGGCCGACCCGAACATTCAGGCTGCGATTGCGGAGAGCCTTTCGGCGTTGGATCTTAGCGACCCAAGCCACGCAGAGCTCAAGGAGCAGATCATTTGCCTGGCGTCCGAAACCGACGACGTGTCACTCCAACTGAAACTCCTCGCGTCGCTACCCGAGGGAACCCGGATCGCGAACGCCCCGCTCGAGGCACAAGTCGTTGACTCGTTTCTTCAAACCGATGGTGGGCGGACGGGTCTGTCCTCAGCCGTGTTACTACGCTGCAAGTTATCAGAAGCGGAAGCGGAAAGGATTGTTGCGAACATCGACGCGGTCCCGCCGCAGCATTTGATGACGGCCATTGAATCGGTGCACCGCTCGGGTATCGCCGCCGTGGAGACAGCCATGCTGGATCGCTTGCGCGGTTTGCCGGCCGCGAGAACATTGCCGCGAGGTTTCTTGACCAACCTATACAAGCAAGCGGACAAGCCACTGCGAAGTCTGGCCGCCCGCACGACCGCGGAATTGGAGAGTCCGCCCGAAGACGTGCAGCAGGCCGTCAGTGCCAAGCTCAGCCAAATTGCCGACGGGGACCCGGTCAGGGGCTTGCAGGTCTTTCGAAGCCAAAAGGCGGCCTGCAGTGGCTGTCACCGCATGGGCTACATCGGCAAGGAAATCGGTCCCGAGCTTACCCGAATCGGGCGATCAAGGACCGCATCGGCGCTACTCGAAGCGATCCTTTATCCCAGCGCCCGACTGGAGCAGAGCTATCAATCGACTCGCATCCTGACCGTGGATGGCCAGATCTACAACGGATTGGTTCGGTCGCAAAACCAGGAAGTCCTCGAGTTGCAACTCAATGCCGAGCGAAAGATCGCCATTCCAAAAGATGATATCGAACGGATGGAACTGAGCCCTGTCTCCGTCATGCCCCAAGGGATCGAACAGTTGCTTTCCAAGCAGGAACTAGCCGATCTTCTGGCGCTCCTGCAAGCGGCGAAGTAGAACGTGAGCCGCGACGCGTCACGGCTTGTTGATTTAATCGAAATCTTCAGGTTAATGGTGAGCCGTTGGCCGTAAGAGCCTGTCGATTTAATACCGATCGTAACCCGACGCGTCAGCGAGGAAGCCCTTACTGGCGATTAACGGCGGTCCGTTCCTCGCTGACGCGTCGGGTTTCGATTAGATCAACAAGCCGGTCAGCGGCCGGGCACCTCTTCGCTGGCATCGCTTCCCATCCTTGGCAGTACCGT
>JARFQX010001024.1 GCA_029287555.1 Rubripirellula sp.
GGGCGTGCAACAAAGCTTGAAAGTACTCGGTGACGATATATTGATTGTCCAATTCATTCATGGCCAGGTATTTCAGCTCTTCGACCGCAGATTCGACTTCTTGCAGCGTCCTTTCTGGATCGTCGTAGATTTCCGTCGCACGAAGAATGGTTGCCATCGCGTTGACCGTGCGAAGGGCTTGCCAGTCGGAACCGGTTTTCTTCAGCTGTTCGGTGTATTTCCAAGCGTCTTCCGGCCGCAGATAAAGAATGGCCTGGGACATCAAAAGTTTGTCGAGATCGGACTGTGGATCAGCGTTCTCCAGCTTTGCGATTGCCTCTGACATCGGCTCGGGCGAACTTGCGTAAAACGAAGAGGAGAACAAAATCGACGCTCCAGCAATCGCCGTTTCGTCATCCTCCATCAGTTTGGCCGCGTTTGTTGCCGCTTCGTGCAGCTCACCGGCATGGAATTGAGCTAACGCTTCCAGGATGGCGCATTGCCCATCATCGACTTTGTATTGCTTGCACCGCGAGATCGCAGGACCAAACTTAGACGGCTTCCCGCTAAACGCCGCTACGGTTGCCTGTTTGACCAGTTCATTTTGCAGACCGACGAGCAAGGTCTGGCTGCCAGCGTAGAGTTGCCAAATCCAGGTCATACAGATCAAGGAAAGCACTACATAACCGGCAGCGATGCCGATCACCGTTCGATGTCGGTTCACAAACTTTCGGGATCGGTAGGCCCAGGTGGGTGGCACGGCAGTAACCGGCTCGTCGTTGAGGTAGCGACCAATCTCCTCGGCGAAGCCGTTAGCCGTTTCATATCGCCGGGTTCGGTCTTTCTCGAGCGCCTTCATCACGATCCAGTCCAAATCACCGCGCAGGGTGCGACGGAGCGAATCGGGAGAGACGCCCCGAAGCTTGGCCGCAGCCGTTACCTGCGGACCGATCCCGCTAACGCGGGTGCTTGGCTTGGGCGGCTCCTCTTCCTTGATCAACCGCTGCATTTCCATGAACCCCGCTTCACGCAGCCGGTTGGCCTCCAGCGGAGTCGTACCGGTGAGCAGCTCATACAGCAACACGCCGAGGGAATAGACGTCGCAACGAGTGTCGACGTCCAGCCCACTTCGCTCAGCCTGTTCCGGGCTCATGTATTGAGGCGTGCCGACCATCTGGCCAAAGTTCGTGAACAACGTTTTCTCGGTGAGCTGTTGGTTGATTGCTTTGGAGATCCCAAAGTCGATCACCTTGGGTACTGGCTCGCCGTCGTGGAGCGTGACCAACACGTTGGCCGGCTTGATGTCGCGATGGATCACACCTTTGTGATGCGCATGCTGGATCGCTTTGCAGACCATGACGAACAGCTTCAGGCGAGCTTCGGTCGACAATTTTTGCTCGTCGCAAAACTGGATCAGCGGAACCCCGTGGACCAATTCCATGACGAAATAAGGACGCCCCGATTGCGTCTCGCCGCCATCGATCACTTTGGCAATGTTCGGATGATTCATCATAGCCAGCGCCTGCCGCTCGGCCTCGAAGCGCGCGATCACCTCTCGAGTGTCCATCCCCGGCTTGATGATCTTCAGGGCGACCCGCCGCTTGACCGGTTTGGTTTGCTCAGCCATGTAAACGACCCCAAAACCACCCTCCCCGATCTTCTGGAGCAGTTTGAAGTCGCCGATTCGGTCACCGGGTTTTTCTCGCACCGGTTGACGCTCCACGGTGGGAGCGATCCCGGGAGGCGGGTTTTCCAGGAAGCTGTCGGCGTCGTCCTCGGTGACTCGCAACAACTCGACAATCCGCTCGAACAGGCTCGCGTCGCCGCCACACGCTTGGTTGAGGTATGCCGAACGCGTTTCGGGGTCGGTGATTCCGCGGGCGATGTGAAAGATCTCGTCTTCGCTGGGCATGGGGTTTGGCACGTCGGTCTCCTGGTCGCGGTGGATTCGCCTGATCGTTGACCAATGCGAAATGACGCAGCCGTTTCCCCGATGAAATCCACAAGTTCATCGATTTTTTTCCAGCTCGAGCCGTAGCCACCCCTTGGCGTACGTCCAGTCGGCGTCGGCGGTCGATGTCGCGATTTTCAGCGTTTCGGCCGCTTGAGCAATCGTCAGCCCGGCGAAGTATCTCAATTTCACCAGCTGGGCTTTCCGAGGATGGGACGTAGCAAGCTTGTCGAGCGCTTCGTCCAGTCCCAGCAGGTCGACCTCGCCTGGTGAGGATTCCGGCTCCACCACGGACAACGAAATGCGTTGGCGACCACCACCCGAGCGAAGCGTCTTTTTGCGTCTCGCCTGCTCCACCAGGATGCGTCGCATCGCTTCGGCCGCCGCAGCGAAGAAGTGGCCACGCGAATCCCATTGTTGAGGATTCTCCGCGCCGACCAAGCGGATGTAAGCTTCATTCACCAGCGCAGTGGCCTGCAGCGTCTGCCCAGGTTTCTCGAGAGCCAATCTGGCTGCGGCTAGCTTTCGGAGTTCGTCATAAACCAACGGCAACAACTGCTCGGCTGCGCTCGGATCACCTTGCTCGATCTGGGAGAGTATCTGCGTGACGTTGGTCATAAAGACCAGAATAACGCCACGCCCTAGGCGAT
Source organism: Rubripirellula sp. (assembly GCA_029287555.1). Taxonomy (GTDB): domain Bacteria; phylum Planctomycetota; class Planctomycetia; order Pirellulales; family Pirellulaceae; genus Rubripirellula. The sequence goes on from JARFQX010001024.1 coordinate 2,581, forward strand.
TCCATCAGCCGTCGCACTCCCCCAGCGTTATACCCGGAACGGATTTGCTGACCGTCTAGCCAGGTTGGACATCCATTCGAGACCTGTTTGCACGATACGTCTGAGCGGGGCGCTAAAGCGCAGCGGTCTGATACACCGTCGTTTAGCCAGATACCTTCATGACTTCGGTTGCATCGCTCTCCGCGCGTCAAGAAATTCGTTCGACACCCGGATCGCGAAATCTCGAACTAGGATTTTTGGAAACTGCGCCGAGGCCGCCTAGCCTGCTTCGGTGTGTTGACCGAAGCGTCCGAGTGCATCGGCTTCGTGAGGGTGGATGGTCCAGCCTCCGCGCCGTAGCGTTGACGCGGCTCAGCTAATTTAGGGCATGTCATACGCCGTTCGCGCATCCATTGCCCCGTTCACCTTTCGGACTCTCCGCGTGTTGTTCTGTCTCCTTGATATCGAAGCATTTGCGGGTGAAGAAAATTTGGCTGAGGACAGATTAGATATACTCCTTTCCAAACACCTCTTTCGCGTCAAATGTCAAGGACTTCATTCATGGGTTGCAAGTATGAGATGCTGCTGGTGTTTGGCTCGCTACTGGCTGCCGTAGGACTCAACGGAGAATTTGTTGGCATGGGAGGCTATGAGGAGATCATCTCGATG
>JARFQX010001041.1 GCA_029287555.1 Rubripirellula sp.
GGGCGTGACCTACGGAGAAACCGATGAGTTCGGCTTCAATACGATCCGCAACGAGGTGCACGTCCGCGACTTGCACGCGACGATCTTGCACCTGTTGGGCTTCGACCACCATCGATTGTCGGTCAAGTTCCAAGGACTCGACCAACGCCTCACCGGCGTCGAACCCGCCCGAGTTGTCCAAGAGATCCTGGCGTAAGCCTTCGGTCAGCCTCTCACCAGGCGGACATCCTTTGGATCGCCGCGTCGCTCCGACCGCAGCCGTAGGTCAGCCTGTCCCCAGGCTGACATCTCTTCTCCGATCGCCGCGTTGCTTCATCCGTTCAATCCGGAGCGACCGGGTGCTAATTCTCACGCAAGTTCCACGTAACAAGATTTGGCAATGTAGGGAGCCGGAGAAAAACTAGGTAAGTGATGCGCGGAGACGCAACAGACGCGGAATCTCGTGGAGGAGGCTTAGACGTCGATGGGCTGGAGACTGGATACCTTGGGTGGAATCGGATCGGGTGGTTGCGGCGCCTCTCTGTCCTGGTCTGGTTCCGCGGGTGCCGGCAGCTCCTCCGGCTGATCCTCTTCCGACGAGTCGTCCGCAGCCTGAGGCGGTCGGGGCGCTGGTGGTGCGGGGGCGACTTTGGTCGCGGCCGACGGTGCCGACTTCGACTCGGTGGCCGGCAGGTCGACGTAGACTCTCAGCAACTCTCTCGTTTCGTCGAATCCGCTAGCCCGATAAATCGGACTCAGGCTTGAGTTCGCGACGACCCCGTCATAGTTGGTGATTAGGTCCCTCAGGGAACTCGGTGGATCGCCGTTATCGATGGAACTAACAATGCGTCCCGGACCGAGGTAATCAAGCCAAACGTCCGAGTCGTATCGCCGTGACAAGCTGTACTGCAACTTGATCGCGGCTCGGTGCAGGTCCTCCCGGACGTGTCCATCAAGCGACGGTCGTGTGACCTGATATCCTTCCACGGGTATCGAAGGCTCCGCGTAAGTCACCGCGGGCACGGCTGGATAAACCGGAACCGGGACGGCCCGCACCACAGGAGCCACCGCGATGGGAGGCGCTACAAAGGGGGGAACAGGCGGAAAGACGGGAACGCCAACGACGGCCCGTCGATAGGAAACCACCGGTCCATAGCCGTACGAGTAAACCGAAGTAAACGGAGCCCGCACGCCAACCGGACCATAGGGTGAAACGTTGACCGAAACGAAAGGAGCTCGGACGCGGACCCCGCCAAAAGGCCCCCAGCCAAAGTACTGGGCCTCACATGCCGCGGTCATCACTACCGCGACGAGTGAAACAAAAGCGGCTATTCGAACCAACATCTTAGTTTTCCTCGCCCCCGAGAACCGTCGGCCAAAGACCCCAAGATCCCTGACCGGCCTTTTTTCATTCTAGGCAAGGGAGAGGCGAGAGGCGAGAGGCGAGAGGCGAGAGGCGAGGGGCGAGGGGCGAGAATTGAGGGGCCCGGATCATGCAAGGCCGGACGGCTGGCTGCTCGATTGCAATCGTGAGCGACGTTGGAATGCCTTTCGACTCTCGAATAATATCATCGGTGCACTCGCCACTCGCGACTCGAGGGTGTCCAGGAATTCGAAGTAGGCCGAATCAAGCGAAGTGCGGATTCGGCACTGAACAACGATTCGACGCTGAGCAAGCACCTTTGCCGGATCGGCGTCGCTGCGCTCCTTGATGCCGGCCTACACGTACTCGCTTCTCGCTTCTCGCTACTCGATCTCGCGTCGAAGTTTTCCGTCTTCGACATTCCAGACTCGGAGAACGCCGCTCTGACCGGCGGCCAGGAGAGATTTTCCGTCGAGGGAAACGTCCAGGGCGAAGAGAAAATCGCCCCCGGCATTGAATGTTCTCAGCGATTTTCCGTTGGACGCGTCGTACAGACGCACTTGGCCGTCGGCGCAGGCGGTGGCAAGTTGGTTGCTCGCCGAAACGAACTCAACGGCGGTGATCTCTTTGCCGAACCCGGAGATCGTGCGCCGCTGTTCGCCCGTCTTCGCATCCCAAACCTTGACGGTGCGGTCGGCGCTGGCCGACGCGATCGATTGTCCGTCATCCTGCCAGGCAATCGACAGAACATGATGGGTGTGTCCTTCGAGAGACCGCGTCACCTCGCCACTGGTAACGTCCAGCAAGCGGATCGTTTTGTCGGCGGCCGAGGACGCAATCGATCCACCACGGGGCGAGAAAGCGAGGCCGAGGACCGTATCGCTGTGAACCTCGCCAAAATCACGGACCAGCGCGCCGGTTTCGACGGCAAACACCTTGACCTCGCCCGATCGACTTGGCGGCCCGCTACCCACCGCGATCGACAATCCATCCTGTCGGAAATCCATGGCCGTGACACGATCGCTAATCGTTGTCGGATCATCTAACGAACCGATGGTCCGCTCCAAGGTCCATCCGAATCGCGTCGACCAAAGCTCAGGCGTGCTCGCCTTGCCGAAAGCAATCACGTCTTGGCCGAACCAAGTCACACGCGTGGATAAACCACTCCAGCCTGATAACTCGGATTCGAACTCGGTGATCGGCTGCCCACTGTCGAGTTGGTAAACGCGGATGGCGCCGTCACGGTGTGACGAGGCAACCAGTTGACCCGCCGGATCAACCGCGACCGAAACGACTTGTCGGTCGGGATCGTTCAGTGCGTTCTGCGTTCGACTCAACCGTTGGTCCAGCAGTGCCAATTTGCGCGTCTCCGCTTCGATGACGTGCTTGTGTGCGGGGATTGCGGCTTCCGCCCGCTTCTGGGCCTGAGTTGCCGTCTCGAGTGCCTGCTGACGCTTGGCCAATTCGGCTTCGCTCTTCGTCTTCGCCTCCTCGGCGCTGGCCAGCTTCTTCTTTTGCTCCTCAAGTTGCTTGGCGGCCTTTACTGCACTTGCTTTGGCTTCCGTTGACCGTTTCTTGGCGGATTCGATCTCCTCGTTCGCCTTGGCGATCGACTCTTTCGCCTTCGTCAACGACGCGTTCTTTTCGTCGACCTTTGTCTGGATTTGTTGCGCCCGAGCGTTGGCTTGTTCCAGTTTCTTCGTGATGGCTGCGAGTTCGTCCTGGAGCTTCTGCACCGCCTCGTTAGCGGTTGACAAATCAGTGGATTCGGCAGCAATTTCTTTGGTGAGCAATTCCATTGCCTCGGTCGAGGAAGCGAGCATCTTCTTGGCGGCTTCGGCAACCGCATTCGCCTTGTTCGCCTCCTCGTTGGCTATTGCGATCGCCTTTTCGGAAGCCGTTACCGTGGCTAACACTTCTTTGTGCTTCTTTTCGTTCTCTTCCACCGAGGCGGCCGCTTTGGTCTGCTCCTCTCGGGCCTTGGTGACCACTTCCTTCTCGCTCGCGAGACGCTTCTCCAACTCAGCGGTCTCGCTGTTGAGTCGCTCGACGGCTGATTTCTGACGCTGTGATTGACGCTGCGCGTAGGCGAGTTGTAATTGTCCCCGTGGGTCGCCGTGAATCGTGATGCCGGGCTCTCCGCTGCTGAGGTCCCAAGTGCGGATCTTGCCGTCACGACCTCCGGTAAGCAGCAACGCTCCGTCGGGCGAGACCGCAAGGGCATCGACGACCGAACCGTGATCCAATTTCCGTACCACTTTGGCATCGGTCGGAGCAACCACCAGTACGCCAGCCGACTCATCCGAAACGATCATTTGCGGATTTGGCTTGGCAGCAAAGACGACATCGATTGCCTTGGTGATCTCGGGTGGGATGGATGTCAACGAATGGATTGCCGCCGCGTCCGAGCTCACCTCGAAGCGATGAAGTTTTCCGTCCAGATCAATCGCGGCGACTTGATCACCGCTGTCCGAGACAGCGAGATCGATTAACACCACTTCGGTTTGCAACTCGCATGCACGGTCACCCGAATCCGTCTTCCAAACGATCAATCGACCGGCAGAATCACAACTGACCAGGCGACCGGTCGACCCGGCCCAACAAAGACCGGAGATGCGATCGGTGTGCCCGCGAAGTGTCTGACCTGGCTCCGCCGGAGTCGTTTGTTTTTTCAGGTCCCAGATCTCGATGTCGCCGATTGCATTAAAGATTGACGCCGTGGCGGGATGGCGGGGGGTTTCGACTATTGCAACGGGGGGGGGCACGATGGGCGGTTGTGGTGGAGGGGGGGGGGGTTGTTTTTTGGCGATGTTGTGGGTGGGGAAGCCGGCCGTCGCGGTTGGGTGTGGCGGGGG
>JARFQX010001049.1 GCA_029287555.1 Rubripirellula sp.
GGTATCTGGGCATACATGCGATCGATGCCGCGACGCAGGGTCCAGGCTCGCTCGGTTGGGCAGCTATGATGCCGTGCTCGAGTCAACACCTCGGACATCTGATGCTTGATCGATGAATCAACCGAGGTCGTCATCAGAGACTGAAGCGTCTGCTCGTAGACCTGTGCACACGCAGCATGATGGCCGGCGTTGAACAACGGCGCTCCTTGAGCCACCGCCTCGTTGAGCATGCGGCGTGCGTCAACCGTGCTTTCGGATGGCATCAACACAGAATCAATGACATGGATCACGCCGTTGGATGCATCCAGGTCGGTTGTAACCAGCTTGGCATCGTTTATGAATGCACCTTCGCTTGTCGCCGTAACGCGTACGGGCGAACCGGCCAAGGTCGGCGCAGACTTCGCCTCCAACGCATCGTCCGAATAGACGCGGCCCTTGACGACGTGGTATTTCAGGATGTTCGCCAGCTTCTGCTTGTTCTCAGGCTTCAAGAGCGAAGCGACAGTACCCTCGGGCAACTTTCCGAACGCCTCATCGGTCGGAGCGAAAACGGTAAAGGGACCTTCGCTGCCGAGCGTTTCGGCAAGCCCGGCAGCATTGGCGGCCGCGAGCAGCGTGGAGAAGTTCTTTGCCTCCGCCGCCGTCTCGGGAATCGTCTTATCGGCCGGCAATAAGACGGAGTCAATCACGTGGATGACACCGTTGTCGCATCCGATATCCGCGAGAGACACCGTCGCACCGTCGACCTTCACGGATGAACCATCAACGGAAATATCCACCCGCTGACCATTGACGGTCGTGGCACCGTTGAGTTTGACAACCTGGTCCGAAGTGACTTTCCCCGGAACGACATGATAGGCAAGGATGCCGGCCAGGGCCGACTTGTTCTCGGGCTTGAGAAGATCCTCGACTGTGCCAGCAGGAAGCTTGGCAAAGGCATCGTCGGTCGGCGCGAAAACGGTAAAGGGGCCTTTTCCCTTGAGGGTGTCGACGAGATCGGCAGCACCCAGTGCGGCAGCCAGGGTCTTGAAATTTCCAGCCCCAACCGCCGTGTCCACGATGTCCGCTGCTTGAGATACCGAGCTAGCGCTCGCAATCACCAACACTCCCAGAACGTGCTTCAAAATTTGTTTCATCTTTTCCATTCCTAGTACGAAAGCCGGTATTTCGGTCGTGGAAGTGTTAGTCGCCGTCAAGAGGCAACTCGCATTTGGATCGCTGAGCCGGTTCTCCCGGGCACCCAAACGGTTGGTTCCTCAGGCATAATGACGGTTTTCCCTGTGGCTGTTGGGTGCGAATCGATGTCTGGATTTTGGCTGGTATTGCTTCTCGTGGCGGCGGTGCTGCTGATCTGGGCGGCCTACGACGTCTTCCAGAGAAAGCACGCGATCCTTCACAACTTTCCGATCATTGGCCATTTTCGCTATTGGTTGGAGATGATTGGGCCGGAGTTGCGACAGTACATCGTGACGAGCAACGATGAGGAGCGGCCCTTCAACCGGGACGAACGACGTTGGGTGTACGCCTCTGCGAAGAAGGCGAACAACTACTTTGGATTCGGTAGCGATAATGACATGGAGATGACGTCGAACTATTTGATCATTCGTCACTCCCCGTTTCCCATCGACGAGCCGCCACCCGGAACGGAGGGTCACGATGCCCTCTATCGAGTTCCGTGTCGCAAGGTGTTTGGCCAATACCGGGATCGCAAACATTCGTTTCGACCCGAATCGATCGTGAACATTTCCGCGATGAGTTTTGGTTCGCTAAGCGGGACAGCAATCGAGGCACTCAATCGGGGTGCGGAGATCTGCGGGTGCTTGCACAACACGGGCGAGGGTGGCGTTTCCAAGCATCACCAACACGGTGGCGAACTGATCTGGCAGATTGGCACCGGCTACTTCGGTTGCAGAAACGACGACGGACGTTTTGACCTACCAAGTTTCCTCGATGTGGTCGCTTCCAACCCGATCCGGGCCATCGAGATCAAGCTGAGCCAAGGCGCGAAACCGGGCCGCGGAGGTTTGTTGCCCGCAGCCAAAATCACCTCAGAGATCTCCAAAATTCGCCGCATCCCGATGGGAAAGGACTGCATGAGTCCCGCCTCGCACACCGCCTTTGATGACGTTGATTCGATGCTCGATTTCGTCGAGCATCTCGCCGATGAGAGTGGTCTGCCGGTCGGCATCAAATCAGCCGTGGGCCAGATGAGTTTCTGGAAGGAATTGATCGATCAAATTGTACGAACAGGTCGATCTGTCGATTTCATCACGATTGACGGTGGGGAAGGCGGCACGGGCGCGGCGCCGTTAGTGTTTTCCGATCACGTGGCGATGCCCTTCAAGCTCGGATTCAGCAGCGTCTACAAGTTGTTCATGGACGCGGGCCTCGATCAGCACATTGCCTTCGTCGGTTCGGGAAAGCTCGGTTTTCCCGAAGTGGCATTGATGTCGATGACGCTTGGTTGCGACATGATCAACGTTGGTCGCGAAGCGATGCTTGCGATCGGATGCATCCAGGCCCAACGTTGTCACACCGGTCACTGTCCCACCGGGGTGGCTACCCAGAATCGATGGTTGATGCGGGGCCTCGATCCGACCGACAAGTCTCATCGGCTCGCCAACTATGTGGTGTCACTGCGCAAAGAAATGTTGCAACTCAGTCGGGCCTGCGGCGTCGAGCATCCCGCGCT
>JARFQX010000132.1 GCA_029287555.1 Rubripirellula sp.
CTGACCGCGACGACACAACGATGGAAGTGATCCGCCCCGCCGTCGGGAAGGTCGTCGCGGGTAACGCTGGTGATCACCACGTGCTTGAGCCCAAGTCGCGCGGCGGCCTCAGCAACACGCTCCGGTTCGTCCGCCTCCGGAAGCTGGGGCGGCCGGCCGCGATGAACGGCGCAAAAGCCGCACGGCCGGGTGCAGACATTTCCTAAGATCATGAAAGTCGCGGTCTGCTGGCTGTAGCACTCCATGCGGTTGGGACACTTGGCGTTGTCGCAAACCGTTTCCAGACGCAACTCGTCCAGTAACTCCTGGGTCAAATGATTGGCATTGCTCCTCGGGATGGGGCGACGAAGCCAGCCAGGTAATCGTCCGGACCCGCTCAGCGGAGCGTTCTCGGGAATCTCAGGCTCTGCGACAACGGGCAATCGAAACGCCATGGGGCGGGACAAATCCAGGAAAAAGATGAACCAAACAGAGGCGACCAACGCATTGTACCCAGGTAGCAGAGACCGGCCACCAGGACCCGGCTGGAAAGTGGACGCTGAATACCTGGTTCCTCGTTCCTGGCTTCTGCCCTTACAATCCCCTCCGCCATGGCAAAAAAGAAACCAAAATCCAAATCGGGGGGCGGCGGCAAGGGAAAGGACTCAAAGCTCACCATGGTCGCGGAGAATCGCAAGGCCCGTCACCGCTTCGAAATCCTCGACTCGATCGAGTGCGGGATGATGTTGATGGGCAGCGAGGTGAAATCGATGCGTGAAGGAAAACTCTCGCTGGACGAGGCCTACATTCGCGTCAAGGACCACGAGTTGTGGCTGATCGGTGCCGACATCGCCCATTACAACAATGCCGGGATGTGGAATCACGACCCTCGACGCCCAAGAAAGTTGCTGGTCCACCATCGTGAGTACGACAAATTTGCCGGACGCGCGCACGAGCGCGGCCTGACCCTGGTTCCGCTCCGCGTCTATTTCAACGAACGGGGCATCGCCAAGTGCGTGATGGGGCTGGCCAAGGGGAAGAAGCTCCACGATAAACGCGAATCACTGAAGAAGCGCGACGCCGACCGCGGCTTGCAACGTGCCATGAGAAGACGATAACGGCGAAGACGATAACGGCGAAGACGATGACTCCGATGTTGCAGATCACCGACCTGGTCAAGAGCTTTCCTCAACCCGAAGGCGGCATTCTGACCGTCTTGGATGTGCCCAAGCTTGAGATAGAAGCGGGTGAGCAGGTCGCGTTGATCGGCCAAAGCGGAGGCGGGAAGACAACGCTGTTGCACCTGATTGCCGGATTGCTTGTTCCCGACCGCGGTTCCATTCGCATCAACGGAACAGAATTGACTCGCCTGAGCGAACAAGGGCGCGACCGATTTCGGGCTGGAGCGATCGGCTACGTCTTTCAAACCTTCAATTTGTTACCCGCCTTCACGGCCATTGAAAACGTCCGTTTGGGGATGACGTTTGGGAACGGGATGCAGGAGCCTGAACGGGCCAGCGAGTTGCTTCTGCGAGTGGGCTTGGCAGACCGTGAGCGCTACCGTCCCAGCCAGTTGTCGGTCGGTCAACAGCAACGGGTGGCAATCGCCCGCGCGATGGCTGGCAAACCCAAGCTCTTGCTGGCGGATGAGCCGACCGCAAACGTGGATCCCGGCAGCGCCGAAACGGTGCTGAATTTGATTCGGCACACCTGCCGTGAGGAACACGTCGCCCTGTTGATGGTGACCCACGACATGCACGTCGCGTCCAAGTTCGATCGAGTGGAAGAACTCGACGAGATGAATCGCGCTTTCACATCGATCGATCACTCCTGACCGGACGACCGACGAATAACGCAGTGAATTCTGGCCAGCCCGCAGGGACCTAAACGAAATGAGTCTGATTCAAATTGCGTGGCGAAACTTTTGTCACCGTTCCCTCTCGAGCATCCTGACCACGCTCTCGCTCGCCCTGGGCGTCGGCCTGGTCGTTCTGGTGCTATCGATTTACGGCGTGATTTCCGAGGCTTTCACTCGCAACGCTTCGGTTGGCTACAACCTCGTTGTCGGTCCGAAGGGCAGCCCGTTGCAGCTGACTCTCAACAGCGTGTTCTACCTGAGTCAACCGATCGAGAACCTGCCGTACACCGAGTACATGGAGTTCATGACTCAGGACCAGCGGAAAGCCGTGGTTGACCGATTCGGAGGAGACCCGAGTCTGGCCGAGCGTGGCGGCCGATACGCGCCCTACCTCGGCGACGGTTTCGTGATTCCACTTGCACTCGGTGACTACTTTGGCGAGTTCCGCGTGGTCGGAACGACGCCCGATTTTTTCGAGAAGCTGCGTCACGGTCCAAACGTGGACCAACCCTTTACCTTTTCCGCAGGCCGAGCGCTGGAAGAGTTTTCACCGGAGCACAGCTACTTCGAAGCGGTCGTCGGCTCGCGTGTGGCTAATCAGATGAATGTTGGGATTGGTGATAAGTTCTATCCGACCCATGGCGATCCCTCGGGCCACGGGCATGAACTCGGCTTCACGATCGTTGGTGTGATGGACCCAACCGGTACACCCAACGACCGTGCCGCGTTTGTGAATCTTGAAGGCTTCTACCTGATGGATGGGCACGCCAAACCGATTGAATCAGAAGAGTCAGACGAACCAGAGTCAGACGAACCAGAGTCAGACGAACCAGAGTCAGACGAACCAGAGTCGGACGATTCCGACGACGACGCTGGAGCAAACGTCGAGGAAGATGGAGAGAAGCGCGAGGCGCGCCCCGAGGAGTATCGGCTTCTTTCTATCCTGCAGCGAGAAGTCACGGCCCTGCTCGTGCAAACCGACCCCAACAACCTGTTCTTCGGCCCCGCCGTGCAGAACGCGATCAATGAAGGTATCCGATCGCAAGCTGCGGCACCGGTCGGAGAAATCACGAAGTTAATGGACTTGATCGTTGGCCCTCTGCGAAATGCCCTGCTGGTGATCACCCTGATCACGTGTTTCGTCGCCGCCGTCGGCATCCTGGTCGCCATTTACAACTCGATGAATGATCGGCGACGAGACATCGCGGTGATGCGGGCTTTGGGTGCACGTCGTTCCACCGTCACCGCGATCATCGTTCTCGAGAGCATGTTGGTGGCGATCATCGGTGCCGTCCTCGGGTGGATCCTGGCACACGCCGCGATCGCCGCCTGCTCCAGTCGGATCGAAGATCAAACCGGTGTGCAAGTTGGGTTCTTCTCGACGAGCAGCAACGAGATTTGGATCTTGCCGCTGGTGCTTGCCCTGGCGCTGATCGCCGCCTTGCTTCCCGCTTGGTCCGCGTACCGCACCGACGTGGGATCGAATCTGTCGGCGTGAGCGGGGAACAGCCATGAAGTCGCATGAATGGACACAAAGGAAGGATCGGCTGCGAAGTTAGCCACGAATTTACACGAATGACCACGAAGGGGAGGTCCGGTCATGGATCGCTCGCTTCGTGAGTCGTGCAGCAGGTCTTTGCGAAGCGGGAACTAAATTTTAGAAGAGCATTTTCAAGTTTCTCGTAGGCGGCAAACGATCGGCGACGATCGTATTGCGCTGTCAAGCTGCGATCGGCGGAGCGATCGGCGACTAGGTGATTCTTGAAAGTGTTCTAGCCGTGCAACGACGCCTCGGCCTCCTCGCCGACAAGGGGCTGGTCACAAGCAAAGTCATGACACTGGTAGATCGTCGGCTTGCCGTCGATCGCTTGTCGGCCACGATTCAGCTGCACGATCGTTTCCGCAGACGATGGGGTTTCCGAAGACGATGGGGTTTCCGCAGACAATGGCTCCCCGATGACCCATGAGATCGTTGACTGCGGTCGATACGCGCCGACAAATCGTGGCCGCAATCGCTTGAACTCTTCGCGACTAGCGACCGCCAGAACGATCTGTTGGTGATCATTCCAGAAGCGGTCGAGCGCCGACAACAGGGCACCGCAGGCAGCTGCCTGGGTGCTCATGATTTCACCGCCCGCGGCCAGCGTCCGCCGAGCCGCCTCGCGATAGGAGGCACGATCGACAAGTCGCGACAACTTGAGTAAACCCATCGCGGCCGACGCGTTGCCGCTGACCAAACTGCCATCGTGCCAATCTTTGGTGCGAGCGATCAACGCTTCGGCATCGTCGGCCGTGTAATAGAAACCGCCGTTCTGCTGGTCCTGGAAATGTGCGAGCATCAGGTCTGCCAATCGAATCGCACGCTCGATCCAAGCCGTCTCACCGGTCGCCTCAAACAACGCGATCAAGGCTTCGACGGTGTACGCATAATCGTCGAGGTAACCGTCAAGGTGCGCATGTCCGCCGCGAAACGCATGCAACAGTCGCCCGTCCGCACGCGTCATCTTGGAGAAGAGGAACGACGCGGCGCGATCGGCCGCCTCGATGTAGCGGAGCTCGTCAAGCACCGCGCCACCGAGCGCCAGCGACTTGATTGCCAACGCATTCCAAGCGGTCAATACCTTGTCGTCGCGTCCGGGACGCACGCGAGCCTCCCGGGCCTGACGAAGACGCTCACGATCCTCCGACAACTGCTGCTGCAGGTCGTCGATCGATAGCGAGAGATCGTCCGCCCACTGCCGAATCGAGACTGGCAGATTTGGAATGCTGTTGCCTTCAAAATTGCCGAATTCGGTGATGTCGTAAATCTTGCAGAATCGTTGCCCGCGTTCGTCGCCGAGCACATCGCTCACTTCCCCCGGCGTCCAAACGTAGAACTTGCCCTCCACACCTTCGCTGTCAGCATCTTCGCTACAGTGAAATCCACCATCGTCATCCACCATGTCGCGAAGAAGATAATCCCACGTTCCCCGAGCCACTTCTGCATGCCGCGCGTGGCCGGTCGCTTGATAGGCATGCAGGTAAGCTTCCGCGAGCAAGGCATTGTCGTAGAGCATCTTTTCAAAGTGAGGAACCAGCCACTTCGCATCGACGCTGTAGCGAGCGAAACCACCTCCGATGTGGTCGCGGATGCCGCCGGCTGCCATGCGATCGAGCGTCAACTCGGCGGCTTCAATCCACTCGACCTGGTCGCGTTGAAAGCCAAGTCGCAGCAGCAACTCCAGATCGGTCGCGTGAGGAAACTTCGGCGCCCCCCCAAAGCCTCCATCTTTTCGGTCGAGCACATCCATCAAACGCTCCGCAGCGTCTTTACAAATCGAATCCGGCGGTAGCGAACGATCGCCAGGTTCGGTGGCGGCGCCGTTGCCGCGGGCAAGTTGCTCGAGAGCCGCGGTGATCTCGCCCGCGTGCTTGTCGACTTCGCCGCGCCGTTTGCCCCAAGCATCGGCGATGGCACGGAGCACCTGGGCAAAACCGGGCATGCCGAACTTCTGGTTTGGCGGCCAATAGGTCCCCGCAAAGAACGGCTGACGATCATGATTCAGGAACACGCTCATCGGCCAACCACCGCGACCCGTCATCACCTGGACCGCGTTCATGTAGATCTGGTCAATGTCGGGCCGTTCCTCCCGATCAACTTTGATCGAGACAAAGTGCTCGTTCAGGAATCGGGCGATCTCGGGATTCTCAAAACTTTCGCGCTCCATCACGTGGCACCAGTGACAGGCGGCGTATCCAACCGACAGGAAGATCGGCTTGTCGGTTTTTGCCGCCAATTCGAAGGCCTCTTCACACCAGGGAAACCAATCCACTGGGTTGTCCTTGTGCTGCAACAGGTACGGACTGAGTGACTCGGCGAGACGATTCAAAGTATGCTCCAAGTTTGGGTAGGCCGAGTGAGCGTTTAGCGAGCCAAAAGTGCGCGCATCACGTCACGGCACCGATCAGTGATGCATAGTTGATGGTTCGTGCTTTCCGCACCGCCCCAAAGCCTTTCTTGGCGGCAGGCGGATACCAATCGTAACCCGACGCGTCAGCGAGGAAGCGCTTACTGGCGATTAGCGGCGGTTCGTTCCTCGCTGACGCGTCGGGTTACGACTTTCCAACCGCTACCCCTGATGCAGCTAGACGTCGAGGTTGCGGGCGTCGAGGGCGTGCTTCTCGATGAATTCTCGGCGAGGTTCCACCTTATCGCCCATCAACAACCGGAACATTTCGTCGGCGGCCCCAGCGTCGGTGAGGTTGACTTTCAACAGGGTTCGATTGGCTGGATCGAGCGTCGTTTCGCGCAACTCCTCGGCATTCATTTCGCCGAGCCCTTTGAACCTCGTGACCTGGAGGCCCTTCTCACCAGCGGCCCGAACCTCCGACAGCAGAGCGCGAAGATCTTCAAGCGGCCGTCGCACGTCTTCGCCGCGGATCAATTCGAATCGAGGCGTCGTATATCCCGTTCGATCGGCGGGAATCAAATCATCGACGCTGAAACCGAGCGGCGCTAAATCTTTCAAACCACTGTTGATCGTCCGCACCTCGTGAACCTCTGCAAGGTGTGCGAGTGACTTGACCGGAGCTTGCTCTCGAGCTTCCTCGTCCGTCGCCTCCTCCTCCTCGATTTCTTGTTCGACGTCCAGGCTGAGGTCGTGTTCATTGAGATACTTTTCGACTTCGTCCTGGGTTTGGAACCAGTGTTCTTCGTTGCCATGGGTCAGCAACAGCGCGGGGAGTTTGTTCGTGGTTGGATCGATCCGCAAAGCGTGCGTCCGCAACGAGAAACCGCGCTGTTCCAACGCCAGAATCGAGTCTTCCATGGCAGCCAGCGTCGTGCACAGCGCACGCATTTGCTCGCCCTCGACTCGGCGGCCATCTTCCGCTTCGAACACGGTGTCATTGAGGCCGCGTTCGAGCAACCGCGACTTCATCTCACCTTCGGACTGAATGTAGTACCGCTTCTTTCCTTGCTGAACTCGAAACAGCGGTGGCTGGGCAACGTAGACATGGCCGCGAGCAACCAACTCGTACATTTGTCGATAAAAGAAACAAAGCAGCAGCGTGCGAATGTGGCTGCCGTCGACGTCAGCGTCAGTCATGATGATGATCTTGTCGTAACGCCGCTTGCTCAGGTCCTGGTCGGCACCGATCCCGGTCCCGATGGCCTGAATCATCGACTGGACCTCTTGGTTTTCCAGCACTTTCGCTTCACGGCTCTTGTACGCATTGATGATCTTTCCGCGTAGCGGCAGGATTGCCTGGTAGTCACGCATCCGACCGCCTTCGGCCGACCCGCCGGCCGAATCACCCTCGACCAGGTAGAGTTCGCACTCGTCACGATTCTTGCTGATGCAGTCACGCAGCTTGCCGGGCAAACCACCACCACCGAGGGCGTCCTTGCGTTTGCGAAGCAGGTCTTTGGCTTTGCGGGCCGCTTCCCGAGCTTCGGCAGCCAGCATTCCCTTGCGAATGATCGTCTGCGCGACTCGAGGGTTCTCTTCAAAGTACTTGCTGAGCTGTTCACCCACACCGGCACTGATGATCCCATCGACTTCACTGTTTCCCAACTTCGTCTTCGTTTGGCCCTCAAACTGTGGATGGGGCACGCGGACACTGATCACCGCGGTGATTCCCTCGCGGAAGTCATCACCGCCCGGGGCGACACCGCCCTTAAACAGGTTTTCGCTCTTGCCGTAGTAATTCAGCGTTCGCGTCAACCCGCTGCGAAATCCGGAGACGTGGGTCCCCCCTTCGATCGTGTGAATGTTGTTCACATAAGACTGCACGTTCTCAGTGAACTCGGTGCTGTACTGCAATGCGATTTCGTATTCGGTGCCATCCTTCTCGCCCACAATCCGGATGACGTCGCTGTGCAGCGTGTCGCTGGCCCGGTTGAGATGTTCCACGAATTCGATAAGGCCCCGTTCGTACTGGAAATCTCCTCCTTCACCGTTGCGCTCATCGTGGAATTTGATGTGCACACCGCTGTTAAGGAAAGCGAGCTCCTGCAATCGCTTGTACAACGTGTCGAAGCTGTACTTGGTGACACTAAAGACTTGGCTGTCGGCCTTGAACGTCGTTTTCGTGCCGGTCTTCTTCGTTGCGCGGCCCTTCATGACCGGACCGGTGGGCACCCCGCGTTCGTATTCCTGGGTCCAAGTGAATCCGTCCCGGCTGACTTCCACCTCGGCCCATTGGCTCAAGAAGTTCACCACCGTAACGCCGACCCCGTGCAATCCGCCGGAGGTTTGGTAGGCCCCTTTTTCGAACTTGCCGCCAAACTTGAGCACGGTCATCACGCCTTCGAGCGTGCTGACATCGCGATCGTATTCCTCCGACAACTGTTCATGGCGAGTGACGGGAATCCCGCGGCCATCATCTTCCACCGTGACACTGCCATCGTTGTGCACCGTCACCGAGATCATCTTGGCGAAGTCGGCCATCGCCTCATCGATCGAATTGTCGACCACCTCGTAGACCAGGTGATGCAGACCGCGCGCGGCGGTGTCGCCGATGTACATGCCGGGTCGCTCTCGGACATGTTCGAGGTCCGAGAGGTGCTGCAGGTCCTTTTCGGTGTATTCCGAATTCGCGGCGACTCGGGCGGCGGAAATGGTGGAGTCCGTACTACCACTAGAGGGGGATTCCGGTACGGGAGCGTCGCTCATAGGGACCTGCAAAGAAGACGTAGAAAGGAGCTGCCGACACATCGCGGTGCCGAAACCGAAATTCTACCGTTTTTTGCCCGTTTCCGCGATGCGTGATCGGCGGGCCGACACCCCGGAAAAGCCCGAAAAAAACGAGGTTTCAGGACTTTTTCAGATACTTCTGGTAAGCGGCCACGGCAAGCTGATCACAACGCTCGTTTTCCACGTGACCGGCGTGCCCTTTGACGTGCTCAAAATGGACCCGATGGAGTTGCATCAGCTCGTCCAACTTCTTCCACAATTCGACGTTCTTGACCGGAACCAGGCGGGAGCCGTCTTTGCGTTTCCAACCGCGCCGCTTCCAATTTGCCATCCAACTGCTCATCCCCTGCAACACGTAACTGCTGTCGGCATAGAGGGTGACATCGCACGGTTCCTTGAGCGCCTCGAGCCCGCGGATCACGGCGGTCAACTCCATTTTGTTGTTGGTCGTTTGCGGATCGCCATCGCTCCGTTCCAGTTCCTTTTCCGTCTGGTTGCAGCGAAGGATGAATGCCCAACCCCCCGGACCCGGGTTGCCGCTGCACGCTCCGTCG
>JARFQX010000217.1 GCA_029287555.1 Rubripirellula sp.
GCGCAAGCACGACTGATCGCCCTGATTTGCGAATCGGGGTCGTTCCTACACCCAAGAGCGGCTCCGCTAAAGAGGGGATGATACACGCCCTGGGCGAGTGTGTCATGCTTGTCTTTCGTGCGGAACAAGCACATCCTGAGCTTTTGTATACCGCTAACGGGGGTGCACTGCAATCCAGAAAGCGGAATCAGATACGTACTGGAAGAGGCAGAATGAAGCCGGCAGGTGGGCGAATACGCACGCCCTGCGGCGGCAGAGGGGCGGCGGCAGAGGAGCGGTGGCCAGCCGATCGATACGTTTCGCGGGATGTTCAGCTCACCACCGACGTGTAGAGCTCCATAATCTTTGGCAAACAGGCATCGAGGCTGTAATTCAAGCGGATTCTTTCAACTGCGGTGGAGCCAAGGTTCCGGTACGCCTCGGGGTGATCGAGCACATCCTCGGCGGTGGCGACGGCCGACTCGAAGTCGAAGAAGTCGAACAGCAATCCGTTTTCTCCGTGCTGAATCATCTCTCGAACGGGCGCCGTATCCGATCCCATCACGGTAGCCCCGCAGGCGAGTGCGTTGACGAGTGACCAGGAGAGGACAAACGGTACGGTCAGATAGATGTGCAGGTCGCTGATCGAAAAAAGCTGGGCCAGTTGAACCGGTGGGATACGTCCTAAGAACAAGATGCGACTCAGATCGTAATCATCTTGCGACAATACCCAGTGCTTAAACGTCTTTCCCTCGGTGAACCGCTCATCGCCTCCGTAAGCCACACGGTCTTCTCCCACGACGACAAAGAGCACGTCGTCTCGCCGATCACAGAGTTGCTTGGCAATCTTCATGAACACGTCGAAACCACGCATCGCTTCCATCCCGCGACTGACGTAGGTAACGATCTTCTTGTCCGCAGGCAATTGCCATCCGCCGATCATTCGACTCGGTTCGGCGATCGGCTTCCAGACGTTCGTGTCGACGCCATCGAAGATGGTTGCAACCTTGTCGTGGTAGGCGACAGGCAACTGGCTTCGTTGGAATTCGGTGGGCGAATAGCCGCCGTCGCAGTTTTCGAGGTCGAGCAGAAAGATCGCGTTGCGCGTTCGGGCCCGCAGCAATTCCTGGATCCCATAGGCGGGCAGGTCCTTCCGAAAGTCCAGATCCGAATCCTTGGTGTGATAGAAAAACTCGAAATAGTTGATGATTGGACAATCGTAAAGTTCTCGAAGGTACAGCGTCGAAACAAAGCCGCTATGCCCCACGATGAGATCGGGTCGAATGTCGGGGCGTGAACGAAGCAGGTCGAACAGAGCATGCGAATGCCAAATCTGGTTCTCAAAGGAGCGGCTGCAGTAATGCGTTCGCTCGGTCGCCCCGCTCTTGACCACATACTGAATTCTCTCCAGCCCCTCCCATTGTGCCGGTGGCTTCTCGGATGCATAGGTGCATTGAAATCCGTGCTGGTCGATCAAGTGACGAGCAATGTGACCGAATTGGGCCGGGTAGTTCTTGTGGACGAACAGGATGTGCATGAAGTGAAGAGTGAAGTGTGAAGAGTGAAGGGTGAGAGTTCATGCACCAACGTGCTCGTGCTCAGCGCAGCGGTGCTCGTTATCGTAATCGCTGATTTGGCTCGTGATGAGATCGTTCGAGGAAGCGAGGAATAAGTTAGGGCCTCACCGTTTCAACGGCTCGCTACAGCATCTCATTGAGTTCGGCGACGCTTTCGATGACGAGGTCCGGCTGAACACCGTCGCTCGGTGCGGGGTTCTTGGTCGTCTTGCCCGATAGGACCAGCAGGCCGGTCAGACCGCTCCGCTGCGCACCTCCGACATCCGATTCCAGATCATCGCCGATCATGGCAACTTCGTAGGCACCGAGTCCTAACAGGTCGAGCCCCGATTGAAAAAATTCGCGTGAGGGCTTGCCGGTCACGATTGCTTCTTTTCCGCTGGCATACTCAAGCAGCGCCACAAAGGCACCGGCATCCAAGCTCATGCCGTCGGCCTCGCGAAAGTAGCGGCTTTGCGACATCGTCACGAATTTGGCGCCGTCCAATAGCAGACGAAAGGCAAGATTCAGATGCTGGAACGTGACCAGGTTACCCATGTCACCGACGACCACAGCCTCGGCGTGATCTTCGCTTTGCGGATGTCCTTCGAAGTCCTCGATCAACCTCGGTCGCGTCAAAAAAAAACAGGAGCCTATCGATTCTCGATCGAGGTAGCGTTTGGTGGCGATCGGAGCGGTCAAAACGTGATCGGGGTCGATCTCGAGACCCTTGGCGCGAATCCGTTCGAGAACCTGCGAACGAGGTCGGCTCGTGATATTGGTCACGAATGCGTGGGGAATCTGTTGCTCGCGAAGTCGGTGCACGAATGCTTTGGCACCTGGAATCAATTGGTCGCCAACATAGATGGTGCCGTCGAGGTCAATCAGAAATCCCTTGACCGATGACAACACGTCGCGTTTGTCGATGGTGGGCACGATTGGGTCTCCAAGCCGTTTTCATTCGAGCCCGCCTTCACTCGACTTACCTGCAGTCCTTCGAACGCGATCGATTATAGCGGGGGATTGAACTCGCGTCAGTTCACGACCGAAATCGATCGCCACAACTTGACAAGCGAACCGGCCCCCAAGGAGGATGAGCTTCCTTGTTCAGCACCTTCGTTCCGAGTTCTCAGTATGAAGTCTCCGCTGCCTTGCACCGTTTGCCTTGCTCTGTTGAGTGC
>JARFQX010000275.1 GCA_029287555.1 Rubripirellula sp.
CTCGGCGACTCCATTTCATCCCACCCTGGCAGACCATTGTTTGCACTGAGGCTTCCAGAGGATTTGACGTTGATGCAGCTTGATGTGCTTCTGTTTGCTGCCGCACGCGAGGCGGCTGAGAGCGATTCGATTCGGGTCAACGTGGATGAGCCGGCGCGGGCCGGCGACGTGATCGATGCGATTGGCCGCGAGTTGCCCCAGCTGTCAAAGCTGCTGCCCGCTTGTCGGTTGGCGATCAATTGCGCCTACGTATCTACGGACGAAATGGTCGATGAACGTTGCGGCGAAATCGCCCTGATTCCTCCGGTTAGCGGGGGTTAGCTGGACGGCGCTAATTTGAATTGAAAATGCCGCTTTTCCCGATGTTCTTTGGTCCTGCTCGTACTCAGGCGTTTCGCCGGTACCCTTACTCGTACTCTCGCTCGATGGCGGAATTTCCCGGATTGCGGTCGAGTACGAGTACCACTTCGCCTGAGTACGACTGGTGTGAAACTCCATGAACGACGCCAAGATCATTACCCGAATTGTCGATGGGCCCATCGACACCGCACGTTTGCTCGCCGAGGTGGGGCATCCCGATGCCGGCGCACAGGGCTGGTTCGTTGGTGTTACCAGACGCACCACCGGTCAACGTGTCACTTCGTTTCTGTCCTACGAAGCGCACGTTCCGATGGCCGAGCGAGAATTGGAGCGATTGGCCGCATCGGCGGTCGATCAGTTTGAGCTTTTTCGACTCGTCATCGTCCACCGCTTGGGAGAGGTGCCGATTGGCGAAGCCAGTGTCGTGGTGGGGTGCAGCAGCGGGCATCGGGACGCGACCTTTGACGCCCTTCGCTGGGTCATGGAAACTCTCAAGAGAGAAATTCCGATTTGGAAACAGGAACGCTATGCCGATGGCACGACCGAGTGGGTGCATCCGAAGTCGTCCTCATCGAGCGATCAATAACCTCCAATGACTCCCGGCGCGTGGCGTGGCCGAGAATCGATTGCACCGAAACCAACATGAACGGAAAGAATCGCATCTATCTGGATCACGCGGCGACGAGTTGGCCCAAGGCCGAGTCGGTTCTGGAGGCGATGAGCCGCTTTGCCCGTGAGTGTGGCGCCGCGGCGGGCCGTGGCGGCTACCACTCGGCCGCGGCGGCCGACTTGGTGGTAAGTTCTCTCCGCCGGTCGATTGCCCAGCGAATTGGGGCGTCGAACTCGGACTGCATCAGTTTTCATCCGAGCGGGACCGCTGCGCTCAACGCGGCGATCCATGGCTTGGTTCGTCCCGGGGATCATGTTGTGGTGTCCGCAGCCGATCACAACAGCGTCTTGCGGCCACTGAATCATTTGGCTCAGACCCAAGGGGTTCGGCTGACGATCGTGCCAACGGACGGCAGCGGACTGGTTGATTTCCAGTCGCTGATCGCCAGCGTCGCCCCCGACACGCGACTCGTTGCGTTGACGCACGCCAGCAACGTGACCGGTGCGGTTCAGCCGATCGCGGAGCTTGGTGAGTTTCTTCGCTCGCATCCCGCCTGGTTCCTGTGTGACGCGGCGCAGACGTTCGGCACGCTCCCGATTTCGGTCGAGGACGTCGGCATCGACCTGCTCGCCGCGCCCGGCCACAAGTCCTCCGGTGGGCCGTTGGGCACGGCGTTCCTCTACGTCGCGTCACAGCTCCATCGCTCGTTCGTCCCCTGGATGCAGGGAGGCACGGGAAGTCAAAGCGAATCGCTCGAGATGCCGACGACGATGCCGTTGATGCTGGAGGCGGGAAACCTGAACGTCCCCGCCTTGGCCGGTTGGGCGGATTCGCTTCAGTCGTGGCAGTCCTCCGAAGAGGTCCGTCGGCGGATGGAGCACGCGGCGCGACTGTCGGAACGATTGCACGCAGGCCTGGGACAGATCGAACACCTGCGCGTTCACGGACGGGCTGGAATCCTTCCAATCGCCAGCGTCACGATCGAGGATCTTGCACCGAGCGACGCGGCCGCCGTCTTGGATGCCGAATTCGGGATCGAAACCCGGGCGGGCATGCACTGCGCAGCGCGAATCCACGCGCACCTTGGAACCGAGCAGGGCGGCACCCTTCGCATCAGTGCCGGTCACACTTCTGCCGAATTTGAAATCGACGCGGTCATCGAAGCGTTGGCCACCATCCTTTCGGCAATGCATTCGAGTTGAGGCAAGCAAGGAATGGCAAAGAACGATAAGAAGTCCAGCAAATTGAAGCGAGCCAAACGTGGTGATGATTCCACGCCAAAGAAGAAGCAATCAAGGGTGAAGGCCAAGGTCACGAACGACGAGCCCTGGTATGCCGACGGCCTCCGCTTTACTTGCACGCAATGTGGTGATTGCTGCAGCGGGGAACCGGGGTACGTGTGGGTGGATCAATCAGAAATCGATGCCATGGCCTCCGTGATGGGAATTGAGGTCGAGGAATTCGAACACAAATTCGTACGCCAAGTTGGGATCGATCGCAGTCTGGTTGAGTATCCCGATGGGGACTGCATTCTGCTCGATCCTCAAACCCGTCGTTGCACCGTCTACGAGGCTCGACCGATCCAATGTCGCACCTGGCCATTCTGGGATTCGAATCTGAACCGCAAGAAGGATTGGAACGAAACCTGTCAGGTTTGTCCGGGAGCGGGCAGCGGTCGGCTCTATTCCTTGGAAGAGATCGAGCATGCCCGAAGCAAGAAATCGGTCTGAATTCGTCAGCGGTGAGTTTGTCGGGGCTTCGTAAAAAAAGAAAACCCCGAAGCCGAATTGGCTCCGAGGTTTCCTGTTTCCACACGTCAACGAGACGTGTCGAGGGTTACATCGTTGAAAGAGAGAAACCGGATCGAGAAGACCCGGTTTCTCTGTGCCTTTCTAAGACGCCT
>JARFQX010000390.1 GCA_029287555.1 Rubripirellula sp.
CAAGATGGCCACGGGGATCTGCCAACTCATCATTCGCCGGGCGATCAGATAGATTCCACCAATCAAAATCAACAACACCGACGTCTCGCCCGTCGAGCCGCTGATCGCGCCAAAGAAGAGATCAACACCGTCGGTCGGCGCTTGATTGAATTTCCAATTCGCAAGGGGTGTCGCAGCCGAAACGCCATCGTAGACCGGTTTGGTCAGCGGAACCGCCAGCGTCGACGAAGGAAGCGAAGTCAAGCTGCTTGCGCTGGGAGAGTACCACGTTGTCATGGCGGCGGGAAAAGACGCCTGCAAGATCGCTCGCCCAACCAGGGCCGGATTGAAGGGATTCGAGCCCAAACCACCGAACAGAAACTTTCCAAGGCCAACGGCGATCACGCCTCCCGCACCCACCATCCAAAGCGGCAGTGTGGGCGGCAGAATCAGTCCATACAACAAGCCCGTAATCACCACGGACCAGTCACCGATTGTGGTTCGGCGGCCGCCGAGTCGACACAGCAGATGTTCGGTCAGAACACACGAGGCGACCGCCGTCACCAGAACCAGCAGCGCCGCGATGCCAAACAGATAGATGGCAAACAACGTCACGGGCAACAGTGCCAACACGACGTTGAACATGATGGTGTCGGTGCCGATCGTCGCGCCGATGTGGGGCGACGTGCGAATCCTGAGTGTCTTCTCTGCTGAACTCATCCGGCCGCCCTCCTCGTCTTACGAATGGCCTTCTTGGCAACACGAAACTGCTGGACCAGGGGAATATGCGAGGGACAAACAAAGGTGCAACAACCGCATTCGAAGCAATCGAAGAGGTGATGATCGGTTTCCATCGATGTGTAGTCACCAACCTTGGCGAGTAGTCCCAGTCGAGCGGGATTGAGCAACATCGGGCACGCTTCGACACAATGCCCACAGCGAATACAGGGATACTGCCGGCGGTGGGTGATCGGCCCCGTTTGCCGCTCCGTAAAGGCGATCACTCCGGTCGAGCCCTTGGTGATCGGGATGTCAAGACTGGAAGCAGCAGCCCCCATCATCGGACCGCCCATGATGACGGTTGTCAGATCCTCTTCCGTTCCGACGGTCTCGAGAATAAAACGCAAAGTGGTGCCAATCGGAATCCGATAGTTGCCCTTCTTCTTGACGGCCGGCCCAGCCACGGTGATCACGCGTTCCTGCAGTCCCCATCCGTGCGGGAGCAGCTTGCCAATTTCGGCAGTGGTTCCGACATTCACGCAGACGACACCAACGTCAGCCGGCAGACCACCGGAAGGGACTTCGCGTCCGAGCAGCGCGGTGATCAACATCTTTTCGGCGCCCTGCGGATATTTGACCGGCAAGATCTCGACGCAAATAGGGGCTTCGTCGGGGATGCAGCGCTGCAACGCCTCGGCAGCATCCGGCTTGTTTGCCTCGACGGCAATGATCGCCCGCTTCGCCCCGGTCGCCCGGAGCAGCAGCGGGATTCCCGACATCACTTGGTCCGCTTGCTCGAGCATCACGCGGTGGTCGGTCGTCAGATAGGGTTCGCATTCCGCCCCATTGATCAGTAAGGTGTCAACATGCTTATCAGGTGGAACCTTCAGCTTTGCGTGCGTGGGAAAACCGGCGCCGCCGAGACCAACAATTCCTGCTGATTGAATTGCACCGATGATCTCTTCGGCGCTCGCATCATCGGCCGCGAGCGGACGCCCTTCGGCCACTTCCTGTGTCGAACTGGGAAACACGTCGATGAAGAAAGCGGGTTCCATCTTGCCGCTGATGACGGGCGTCGGGGCAATCGCGCGAATCACACCCGAGGCGGGCGCGTGAATGGCAACGGACAAGAATCCGTCCGGCTTCGCGATCATTTGACCGCGGACCACCTCATCGCCTTCGCCCACGACCGCGATAGCGGGTCGCCCGATGTGCTGCGACAGCGGCACGATCAAGCGATCGGCGAATGGGAACTGATGAATTGCCAGTCCTCGGGTGTCGTCCTTGGATTCCGGGGGATGAATTCCATGGGCGAAAGTGTGACGACCGAGGAGTCTCATCGCGAGTTGTTTCATTGGTTGTACTTCTCGGCCCGGGCAATCCACTTGTCGATATCCTTCTCACTCCGATCCTTCGGAAGTCCGGGATGGATGATCTGCGCCGTGCAGCGTTCGGCCGCCTTAACCAGATCTCGATAGGGACCGCCCTGAGGATCCTTGATCGTTGCCTTCTTCTGATCGTTGTACTCGAAGATTGCGGGGTTGATCCGCACGCACTCATCACACGCGGTGCACTGGGGCGTGTCGATCCACGGCGCCGAGTATCCATCGGACGGAGAATCTTGGCCCCCAGTGTCGCCGGTTGATGGGCTACCGGCCGGTGAGGTTCCGTTGGCGCCCGGAGACGACGAAGCCGACGCCCCGGCTGATTCACCGAGCGTTGCCAAATCAGATGCAGGGCTTTGACCGGTGATCAACTGCATGATGCCATTGGCGATACGGCCGGTCATCTCCTGCCGAACGTCCGCTTCGATTGCATCCCGATCGGGAAGCTCATCCCCAACGCGGGCGATCGCGCGGAGCATCTTCCAGAAATCACGGCGGTCCTCACATGATCGGATGATGGGCGGCGCCACCAGCAATCGCATCAACTCCTGCTCGCGATTGACGCTCCAGATGTAGGGAATCTTCTCGTCGCGGTCCTCTTCCGCCAGTTCGAGGTATTCGTGAACCGGAATCATCATTGAATTCCAGGTCTCCGGAGGCGCGACGCGAAAATGTTTTCGAAAGCGAATCTCGGTGGCTGCAAAGTCTGCAAATGTGAAAGGCAACGTCATCGTCTTCTTTCGGCGGCCATCCATGTAGGCCAGCTCATAAGTCGGCCAGTCTTGATCGATGGCCGGATTGCCTTCCAAATCGAAGCAGTCTTCGGGTGTCACGCCGGAATCGGGGTTGTAACGAAACAGCGGATACGCGCGCGATTCGACCACCAGTCGCGCCTGCTCGGCGCTACGGTCGTCGCCAATGCCATGCTCGGGTTGGCAGGCGGTGTAAAGATTGAACAGCGCCGGGCGACGCGACTTGAGCCCCTGGATGAAGCCTTCGATCAAGTGATTGGGATGCGCAATCGTGCTCTGCAGCACGTAGGTCGTGCGATGAGCCATGCCAATCAACCCGATCTCTTTGCGGACTTCTTGCTTGCCCTGGCTCGCCCGCCCGTACTGGGCCATGTCGGACACCTGACCAAAGAAGCCGGACGTGCAGGCTTGTCCACCCGTGTTGGAATACACCTGGGTATCGAGCACCAGGACCTTGATCGGCTTCCCCGCCATCATCGCCCGCGACAGGTTTTGGAAGCCGATGTCGTACATCGCACCGTCGCCCCCAACTGCAACGACCGGCGGACACAACTCCCATTCTTCGTCGGTGAAGTCATGCCAATTGAAGTAGGCGAGGGGATCGTCTTCGGCATGGCTCGTCTCGCCCGCGGTGAGCTCTTGCTCGGCCAAGCGGATCGCCTTGAAACCTTCCGCCATTTTTCCCATGTGTCCCTCGAAGACGCCCATTGCCATCGACGCGGCATCTTGAAACAAGTGATTCGCCCAGGGAAATGGATAAGGATTGAATGGAAAGGTGCTGCCCCACACCGACGTGCAACCGGTTGCGTTGAGCATCCCAGCATTGGCTCGACCACGGCCCGTTACCCCATTGCTGTAATTCCATTTCAGCTGTTTAAGCTGGGATAGCAGATCGGTTACCCGGCGCAACCACGCGCGGTCGATCGGTTCACCACCGCGACTGTCCTCGAAACGTTCAGCGATCCCAGCCAGGGTCAGATCGGTGCCTTCCCCTTCGCCGATGATCTTTGAAATGGTCGCCGGATCCCCGACATCGATTTCGTGCACCAACTTGCGTTGAATGTGAGACTCAAGCCTCGTGATCAAATCGGTCAAGCGATCCACATGCTTCTTGACGCGAGGCTGCATCAGTGCCTCGATCGTCGCGGTAAACAAATGGACGATGCTCTTCTCGCCGCAGCCCAGACAGGCTCCGTCGCCGCTGGCGAACGCGTCGTAGTTGTGTTTATCAAGCAATAACGTCTCGAGCGCGCCGATACCTTCCTCGAGGTCACTGATGCGAATGTATTTCTCAGGCGTGGTGGGAAGGTCCCGCCAAAGATCCCAATTGCGACGCAAGCCCTCGAGCGACTCGTCGGTCTGTTTAACCACCCGTAGCGCATCGTCATTGCAGACTTGAACGCATTCCATGCAGCCTTTGCAGGTGTAGGGATTGACGGTGATGCTCAGCAGACCACCTTCACCGGCACCTTCTTTTTCCTTGTTGGTGAAATAGGGACGGGAGAGGGCGAATTGAAAATCACCCAGTTCATCGCGAAACCATCCGATTTCTTGTTTCAGCTCCGCCGCTTCATCCTCCTCGAGCTTGCTTTCGTGCAGCGTCTTGCTGATCGCGTCATCCAACAAACCTTGGACGCTTTCTTCTTCGGGCGCACCGGTCAATAATGCGCGCAGGTTCATTTCGATTTGCCGGGCCGCCCGCGGCAACTGCTTGAGTTCGCGGTGATGCTTGCGAACTCGCTCCACCAACGTGTCGAAGACCTGCGTGACCTCGTTGACCAGACCGGGAATGGCGGTATCGGGACACACGGTGTAGCAACTTCCACAAGCCGTGCAGTTCTCGGCGATCCATTCGGGGTGCTCAAATCGAATCCCACTCATGTCACGAAACACCGTCGTCACCGCCGGAATCGTCCCCAGCCCGACAAAAGGATCGCTGATCACGTCCGAACCCAGGCCTCGCGCGTAGAGGCTTCCGGTCTGCTCCCAAAAACGATGGATGTCCGAGGACGGCGATTCGCTCTTGGGTACCGACTTGAGCATCACGGGAATTCCGTCGGTCGCTTTGGCGGCCTCCTCGGTCTCGGCGATCGCTTCTATCGAGTCGTAGGAAACGGACGTGACCTCGTCAAAGCCACGTTTGACTACCGACATGTTCTCTTCCACCACGCGGGCACCCTTGCTGCCGAACTTGTGCTCGAGTTGGTGGCGTATCGCCTCGAGAAGCTGCTGATGCGTCAAGCCGGCATTCTTGGCCATCGGCGAAGCGGCAAAGAAAGCGCCCTGAAAGGCGATTCCCTGCATCCGCAATTGCAGGTCAGGATCGCTCGCCTCTTCCCGAGCAATCTTGAAGGCATCGAGGTAGAACAACTGGATCCTTCGGTCAACGATGATGCGACGATACGGTTCGGGAATGCTGCTCCACATCGCGGCAGCGGAACTCTTATCACTCTGGATAATCATCACACCGCCATCCTTGAGTCCGGCTAACGCATTGGTGTGGTTGAACACGTTGGGATCGGGCGACAATACCACGTCGACATAGAAGTATTCGCTGTTGATCCGAATTGGCTCGGGCGCCGCCGACAAGTAGTAGGTGGTGGGTTGTCCTTTCTTCTCCGACCCGTACTTGGGATTCGCTTTGATGTGAAAACCGAGCAGGTCATACAGCGTCATCGCGAGATTCTTGCCCGTGGTGATCGCCCCCCAGCCGCCAACTGAATGCATCCGCACCGTGATGCTACTTTCGGGCATCAAGTTCGGATTCTCCGATCCACGCAGCGCGAGGTGGCGGACGTGCGGGTAGCTGTCTTCAATCTCCTCCTGGTGAATCCGCTGTTTGGGGCTAACCGGCTCTTGACGCAAGAAATCAATCGAAAGGTAAAAGAACTTGCGACGACCGCCATCGGGTAACATATTCTCCACGGCGGCAATCAATCCCTCGGGCTGCAAGTCACGGCTGCCCATCCCGAAGGAACCGGAGTAAAGCGGGGGAGCATCGGTAAGCGAGGTATAGGCTTCCAAGCCGGGAAACGGTTGATGTTTCGGATCGCGGCCATTCTCCATCGCGCGACTCAGTGCCGCCCGCACCTCCCGCATCAAGGGCAGCTCGACCGCCAACGGTTGGTCCAGTCGCTCCAGCACCGCGACTCCCTTCTTACCTCGCAGCAGACGACTGATTCGGTCGGCCGGAAACGGACGGAACATCAACAGGTTGACCACGCCAACCTTGATGCGGCGAGTCTCGCGCAGGTAATCGGCCACTGCTTCGGCGGTCGGGATCATGCTGCCTTGGCCAACAATCAAATAGTCGGCATCCTCGACTCGATAGGACATCACCGGTTCGTAACGACGTCCGGTCAACTCGAAGAATCGATCGAATGATTGCTGGGCAAGCTCCCGAAGATGGTCGAAGAAGTAGGGCCGCTGAGCGGCGACGCTCTGCATGTAGGAATCTTGATTCTGGACCGATCCCGACAGCAGCGGATTATCGACCGTCCAAAGCTCGGGGATCCGGCGCCGCCGCGGACCATAGATGATCCGCTGGGCCGGAGTGGGCGAATCGATCATATCATCGGGCCGACCGAGAAATTCGGCGATTAATTCACGCTCGGGTACCTGAATCGACTCGATCAAATGGGTCGTCAGGAATCCGTCCTGTGCGATAACGCCCGGTGTGAGCGCCATTTCGGCGACATTGTGTGCGATAAGGTTCAGGTCGGCGACCGACTGTGCATCCTTGGCAAACATTTGGAAGAAGCCGGTGTCGTCGATGCAGTGGTAATCATCGTGTCCGGCATGCACGTTGAGCGTGGCCTTGGTCATCGCCCGTGCCCCGATATTGAGGACGTACGTCAACCGCTTCCCCACCGCGGCGTAGAGGGACTCGTGCATGTACGCGATCCCTTGGCCGGATGAAAAATTGCTTGACCGCAAGCCGGTCATCGACAAGCCGGCGGTCACGGCAGCAGCGGCGTGTTCTCCTTCCGGCTCAATGAAGATCAGTGGGCGACCGGAGATATTGCGGTGACCTTTGGCGGCTGCATCGGCCCAGTATTCCCCCATTTGCGTGGAAGGGGTAATTGGATAGGCGCCGGCCGCATCGCTGGCTTCCCTCTCGCAAAGGATGACGGCCGTATTACCGTCTACGGCCATTCGAATTCCGGGAAACTTGAACGACTCTGCCGATTTCATGATTGCCTTCTTGCTCATCAAAACCGTTTTACCAATGAACGGAGCTGTACCGACCGAGCCGAAACGCAAAGCGTGTGCCCGATCGCGTGGAGTTCGTTCTAGGTTAGCGGAAAAGGGGCTCGAGCGGGATCGAGGTCCGATCCATCGGTCAACCCTTCGCCGGACGTCAATCCGGCTGAAACCCTCTTGGACCGTCTTGCGTCGCCGAAATTAACTGGGTCCGTCGCGTCGATCTCCCTGACGAACGACCTCGCGGGCGGCCTCACCTTTAAGAAAACCTCGTTCGGGGTCGATCCAGACGATCGCGCCGGTGGGGCATCGTTGTGTCGGCTCTCGCGTGCAGGGGCCTGCCTGGTAATCGATCACGGGCAAACCGTTTTGCATCACGATTAGGCGGGGTGCATCCATCGCACAGCGACCGCACGAGGTGCAGGCGACTTCGCAGTCTTCCAACACTGCATCGCCCTGGGCCAAATAGGAACAGGCGACCCACAGGCGGTGGCTGATCGG
>JARFQX010000428.1 GCA_029287555.1 Rubripirellula sp.
GCGCATGAGGCATCGCAGCGTCTAAAGCACCGACCTCATTGCGAAAATCGGGCAGCTCTACATAGACTTTCACCGTCGTACCATCGGTCAATTCGGTCGTCGAAGTCGGCGTCGACTGCGGCTCGACGACCAGGTGCCCAGCGACTTCCGGGTCACGATCGCCCAGTCTTTCGCGGAACTGTCCCGTTTGTAATTGAGGTGCCAACACCAGCGTGGCAACACTCATTCCGATCAATGAGCCGACCGGATTGAAGGCCTGGGCAAGGTTTAACCGCTGGGTGGCGGTTTCGCGTGGACCCATGGCCAGGATGTAGGGATTGCAGGCGGTCTCCAGAAAGGCCAGTCCATACGTCAGCACGTAGGAACCCAATAGAAACAGGCCGAAGGTTGCCGTCGCTGCTGCCGGGACAGCCAGCAGCGCGCCGATAGCATAGAAGCCAAAGCCCACCATGATCGCCGCTTTGTAAGAAAACCGCCGAATGAACAACGACGCGGGCAGCGCCATACAAAAGTAGCCAGTGTAAAACGCAAATTGCAGCCAGGACGCCTGTGACGTCGTGATAATGAACACGTTCTCGTAAACTTTGACCAACGGATTGGTAAAGTCGTTCGCGAATCCCCACAATGCAAAGCAGGTCGTCGTGAGTGCGAAAGGAACAAGATAGCGGCGGGGCACGACCGCAGGCTTTTCCACCTGAGACATCGCCGCTGGTACTGTCTCAAGCGGGGGCTGGTTTTCAAGTTTCTTCAGTTCCGTCACTCGCTCACCTCGATCATTGCTTTGATGACTCCCGATTCGGGTGCAATCCACCGGTCAAAGACCCCTGGCACGTCTTCGAAGCGGGCGTGATGGGTGATCCACGGATCTGTGTTGATTTCTCCATCCTCGATCAGCCGAACGATGCGTCGAAAGTCTCCTGGCATCGCGTTGCGACTGGCCAACAATGTCAGTTCACGTCGATGAAAGACGGCAGCATGTGGGAACTGCAAGTCGCTCTGTGTGATCCCGACGTAGACAACGCGCCCCGCGAACGCTGCGAACTCGAAAGCACGCACCATGCTTTGATGGTTGCCGGTCGCATCCACGATCACGTCGGCAAGTCGATCATTGCCGAGTTGCCGAATCGTTGTGATGTCCTGGTCGTTCCCTTTTAAGAGAACTGTCTTGGAGACTCCCATCTTATTGGAAACAAAGTCCAGCCGCTGCTGGTTGATGTCCGCCACAATCACGTTGGCTTCAGCGAGCCTTGCGAATTCCAGTGCCGATAAACCGATCGGACCGGCGCCGAGAATCAATGCGTTTTCGCCTGCTTTCGGTGCACCACGATCGACGGCGTGGCACCCGATTGCCAAGGTCTCTACCAAAGCGGCTTGTTCGTAGGTGAGCGAACTGGCGATGTGCAATTTTCTTGCCGGTAGGATCACCTGATCGGTCAGGCCGCCGTCACACATGACCCCGAACGTCTGATTGTGCTCACAACAATTGGTGTGTCCCCGCCGACAGGAGTCACAGATGCCGCAATTCAGATAGGGCTCGACGCAGCAGCGGTCGCCCGGCTTGACGTTGGTGACGCCTTTACCGACGGCCAACACTTCGACGCCCAACTCATGTCCCGGAATGCGTGGGAAATCAAAGAATGGAAACTTGCCCAGATAACAACCGATATCCGTCCCGCAGACGCCCATGCGGTGGACACGAACCAGCACGTCACCCGGATGGGGATCGCCCGGTTCGGGGATATCGATTGGCTTCCATGTTTTGATCTCGCTGATTTGCAGAGCTTTCATCGCTAGTTGTTCTCCGGGAGCCCTTCGCTGTGGCTGACGTTGTGGACGGGCTGAAGAATTTGCAACACATCGGCGAGCAATTCCTCGTCGATCGGCTGGCTGATCCAATCCGCCCACTTGCGGATATTATTCGGATTGGCACTTCCTGCCACCGTGGTCGCAAGGTCGGGATGATTGCACGAGAATTGCAATGCAAGTTTTGCGATGTCCACGCCCCGGCGCTCGCAAAGCTGTGCTGCTACGCGTGCGGCCTGCTGGACCTCCGCCGAATCCTTGTGCCAGTCGGGCAACGGAGCATTGGTCAGCAAACGAGCCGCGAATGGGCCTGCATTCATGATGCCGACTCCCTTGGGCTTCAATTGTGGCAGCACTTCGTCGACAAGCCGCGTGTTTTGAAGGGTGTACTGGTTGTACGACATGATGCAGTCGAGGTTGGTTTGCGCAACGACTTCACTGAACACCTTCATCGGATAGCCGCTGATTCCGACGCATCGGACCTTGCCAGCTTCTTGAGCTTTTCGGACTGCCGGAATAGTCTCCTCGATGACTTGCGCCAGCGGAACGAACTCGACGTCGTGGCATAGCACAATGTCCAGATAGTCCGTACGCAGTCGGTGCAAACTCACATCAATACTTTCAGCGACACGTTTGGCCGAAAAATCAAAATGATTGACATCGTACCTGCCGAGCTTGGTGCACAACATGTATTGGTCACGCGGAACACCTTTCAGCGCAATACCCAGCAAAACCTCCGACATGCCACGACCGTAATAGGCCGATGTGTCGATCAGATTCATGCCTAGCTCTAGTGCTGCATGCACGCTGTCGAAGACTTCCGACATTTCAACGTTGCGGAACTCCGCTCCGAGCGAAGATGCGCCAAAGCTGAGAATTGGTAAATCGAGGCCGGTATTTCCGAGCGGTCGTGTCGGAAGTGTCGCAACACTCATATATCTCTCCATTGAGCAAAAGGGGGCAGGAACCAATAGTGCGAAGCACCCTTCGGGCCGCTGGCGGCTATTGGTTCCTGCCCCCTCTTCGCTAACCGATGAACAGTGGTTTCATGTGACGGTCAAGCAGATTGCGGGTTACCTGCTCGCCAACGATTTCTTCATTCGCTTTCAACAGGTCGAGATATCGCTGGCCTGATTTTGCAGCGACCTTGAAAGCGACATGGAGTAACTGACGAACACTCGCGTTGAAGTGGTGATCACTGGGAATGTGTCGGAGCGTCGCCGCCAACTTCGTTCCATTCCAATGATTCACCTCCTGGGCCGATGGCAACACCGCTCGATCGATATCGATCACGCTGGCGTAGGGTGAACAAAGCTCGTTGATGTGCTGGAGTGAGTACGCGTAGATCTCTTTCGCGAGCTCGAGACCGTCACCGCCCGCTTCAGACAAACCGATCAGCTCTTCCAGCCACGTTGTCCCGGCAGTCTTGAGGTGGATGCCGATGTCTTTGTGGTGAATCGCCTTGCGGATGACTGGATAGATACTGAATTTGTCACTGCCACTGTGGACGCTGAGTTTCAGGCTTTCTGGCAAGCCGTATCGCTTGACCGCTTCGTCAATGACTGCCAAGTCCTCT
>JARFQX010000429.1 GCA_029287555.1 Rubripirellula sp.
CTGAATCACCCGAAGAAATCTCAGTACAAGAGTGCCGGGATTGATCGGATCGAGATCGAGCGGACTCGCGATGAAGTCCGTGTGATGATGTACGTCGCCCGCCCCGGCCTGATCATTGGAAAACGGGGTCAGGAGATCGAAATCCTGCAGGCCGAACTGCAAAACCTGATCGGCCGACGCATCAACTTGAAGGTGGAAGAAGTCGGGCGACCTGAATTGCAGGCGCAATTGGTCGCCGAAGATATCGCACAACAGCTGGCCAAACGCTCCAGCTTCCGGCGAACCATGAAGCGTTCGCTCGAGCAGACGATGGATGCGGGTGCCAAAGGCATCAAAATCCAGATGGCCGGTCGTTTAGGCGGAGCCGAAATGGCCCGTCGAGAAAAGCAAATTGCGGGCTCCATCCCGTTGAGCACGCTGCAAGCGAAAATTGATTACGGGTTCACCGAAGCGATGACGCCACAGGGGCACATCGGGATTCAGGTGTGGATCAACCAAGGTACATACGGAGACGACACCGATGGCGCTGATGCCCAAGCGGGTCAAGCATCGAAAAAGCCAAAGAGGTCGCATAAAAGGTAAAGCGACGCGAGGCAACACGGTCGTCTTTGGTGACTTCGGCCTGCAGTCCCTCGAAGCGGGCTGGGTGAAAGCCACGACGATCGAAGCCGGACGGATCGCTGCCCAGCAATACGTCCGCGGCGAAGGAAAACTGTACATTCGCATCTTCCCCGATAAGTCGGTGACCAGCACCCCGCTGGAAACCCGGATGGGCAAGGGGAAAGGCGAACCAGAATTCTGGGCCGCGGTCGTCAAGCCGGGAACCATCCTTTACGAACTCGGCGGCGTCACCGAACAGCAGGCGAAGGTCTGTTTTTCGCGGCTGGCCAGCAAGCTGCCCGTGAAGGTCCGATTCGTGGAGCGTCGCTCCGCCTGATCGACGCCGATCGGCCGCCCAAGGCGTTCGGGGACGACACCGACTGACGTGACACCGACTGACGTGACACCGACCGACGACGCGATGACGACATCCAATCGATCACGACAATTAAGCCATGACTACCAATAACGAACTTCGCGAAATGAGTGATGAGCAACTCCAGGCAACTGCCAACGAGGCGGCTCACACCTTGTTTCGGCTCCGTTTCCAATCCCAGTCGGAACGATTGAACACGCCCAGCGAGATGCGGAAGAACCGCCGCTTGATCGCTCGCATCAAGACGATTCAGCGGCAGCGCGAATTGGCCGCTAAGTAACAAACACGAAACCCCATATCCCTGACGATCGCCCGCGGGGCGATCCTACCACTCGGAACTGAGTCCATGCCGAAACGCGTCGTTTCCGGAATCGTGACCAGCGACAAGATGAGCAAGACGCGTCGCGTCGAGATCAATCGCTTGGTGAAGCATCCGAAATACAAAAAGTACATCCGTCAACGAACCGTTTGCTACGCGCACGACGAAGAGAATGTCTCGGGTGCCGGCGACCGGGTCGAGATCATTGAGTCCGAACCGCTGAGCAAGCTCAAGCGGTGGCGACTGGTCCGCGTTTTGGAAAAAAGCACCGAGGTCGACTTGGCCGCCCTGAGGGCCGCCCGCAAGGGGGCTACCCAGGCCGAGTCGGAGGCGATCGAAGCAGCTCACGTTGGTGAGACACCCGAGCCCACGTCCGAATAGAGACAGCAAGCATTGAATCGGCCGGAACCAACTGGGCGGTTCGGTAAATGATCAGCGGAATTGGCATCACGCCTTTTTGAGTGAATCACAAATATGATCCAACAAGAAACTCGACTCGACGTCGCCGACAATACCGGGGCACGTGAGGTGATGTGCATCAAGGTGCTCGGTGGCAGCCGCCGCCGGTTTGCCGGACTTGGTGACGTTATCGTGTGCTCGGTCAAGAGCGTCATCCCCGGCAGCGACATCAAGAAGAAGTCGGTCGTGCGGGCAGTCATCGTGCGGACCAAACAACCCACTCGCCGACCCGATGGCAGTTACATCAAATTCGATAGCAACGCCGTCGTGTTGATCGACAAAGACAAGTCACCTCGAGGTACGCGAATCTTCGGTGCCGTTGCCAGGGAGCTGCGTGACCGCAGCTTCATGAAGATCGTCAGCCTCGCCAATGAAGTGGTTTGAGCGGTCAAACCCCGCAAGCCCCTTACCGTCCATGAGACCGCGACGAAGTCGCCAGCCCAACCACAAGTTTGAGACAAGCCGGAACGATGTATTTTCGCATTGACGACGAAGTCGAAGTGATCGCCGGAGCCGACAAGGGGGTCCGCGGCAAGATCCTCAGAGTCGACCGCAGGAAGAACAAGGTGGTCGTCGAGGGTGTGGGCCGGGTGTGGAAACACGTCCGCCGAAGCCAAAAGAACCCCCAGGGCGGTCGACTCAACAAAGAAATGCCGATCAGTGCCAGCAACGTGATGCTGGTCGATCCCTCCAGCGGAAAACCGACTCGCATCGGCGTTCGATTTCTAGCCGACGGCAGCAAAGAGCGGTTCTCCAAGCGGAGCGGAGCTGGCCTTGGAAAAATCGCTCCGGCCCGAGCAGCTCACGCCACCAAGAGCTAACCAACCCGATCAACCGCGATCCCTCTGCGGATACCCCACTGATGACCCAAACGAAACCAAGACTGCAAGCCCGCTACGAGGAAGCCGTTCGACCCGCGTTGACGGAGAAACACGGCTATGAGAATCCTCATCAGGTTCCGCGTGTCGAGAAGATCACGCTGAATATGGGTGTTGGAGCCGCCATCGGCGACAAGAAGATCCTTGACCTGGCCATTGACGCGATGACCGATATTGCCGGCCAGAAGCCGGTCGTTACAACCGCACGCAGGTCGATCGCCAACTTCCGGCTTCGCCAGGGGATGCCGATCGGCTGCATGGTGACGCTACGTCGCCAGCGGATGTACGAGTTCCTCGACCGCCTCGTCTCAATCGTGTTACCCCGTGTGCGCGACTTTCGGGGCATCAATCGGAAAGCATTCGACGGACTAGGAAACTACACCCTGGGGCTGACCGAACAGTTGGTGTTCCCCGAGTTGAACCCCGACAAGTTCACTCGGCCGCAAGGAATGAACATCACGATCGTCACCTCGGCCGAATCCGACGATGAGGCCCGTGACCTGCTTGAGATGCTCGGGATGCCATTCAAGCAATCAACCAAAAAGACCGACGCCGCGTAGGTCGGTATCCAATGAATTTCCACTCCACCTCCAGCCTAGATATCTGAAAGTCACCCAGTGGCAAGTAAATCGAAAATCGCGAAGGCTAGCCGAAAGCCAAAATTCAGCACCCGGAAAGAGAACCGCTGCAAGTTCTGCGGGCGCCCGCGCGCGGTTTATCGCAAGTTCGGTCTTTGCCGAATCTGCTTCCGCGAAAACGCAAACCGGGGGTTGATCCCTGGTGTTCGCAAGGCCAGCTGGTGAGAATCGAAAGAGTAGGGGAGCTGACAAAACCATGATGACCGACCCAATTGCCGACATGCTCACTCGCATCCGTAACGCGGTTCGCGTAGAGAAGCCATTTGTCGATATTCCCTCGAGCCGTTTCAAACGAGGCATCGCCGATGTGCTCAAACGCGAAGGCTTTATCTGGGACTGGAAAGAGGTTGAGGAAGAAAATCCAACTGCCACGTTGCGGCTGGAACTCAAGTACGGCCCCAATGGCGAACGAGTGATTCAGTCAATTCGACGAGTCAGTAAACCGGGTCGCCGTCTGTACCTCCGCGGCAAAGAACTCAAGCCCGTCCTCGGCGGTCTTGGAATCAGCATTATCAGTTCGAGCAAGGGCGTGATCAGTGATCGCGAAGCTCGCCGCGACAACATCGGTGGCGAGATCCTGTGTGAGGTCGCCTGAGCCGGTCGAGACAATACCTTGATGGAAGTGAAGCAACACAAATGAGCCGCATTGGAAAAAAGCCGGTCAGCATCGCCGATGGTGCCAAGGTCTCGATCAACGGACGGACCATCGAGATCGAAGGTCCCAAGGGAAAACTGTCCTACGAACACCGGCCGGAGGTGAGCGTGGCGGTCGACGACGATGCCAAGCAAGTGGTCGTTACCCGCGATGGCGACGAGCGCCCCTCCCGCGAGGTGCACGGTTTAACCCGCGCCTTGATCGCGAACATGATCGAAGGCGTCACCAAGGGATACGAGAAACGTCTCGAGATCGTGGGTGTCGGCTACCTGGCCAACATCCAAGGCGACACGCTGCAGCTTCGCGCCGGTTATGCCAATGAATTGCATCGCAAGATTCCGAGCGATTTGAATGTCAGTTGCCCGGATCAGACC
>JARFQX010000436.1 GCA_029287555.1 Rubripirellula sp.
GGTCCGGATCGTGTGCAAACGATCGATTTCGCGGAGAACGCCGTCGAGGACAAACTGGTTTGCGAGTTCGAGTTTTCCGACCTGTCGAGGCCGCCCGTCATCTCGGCGATCGAGGTCATTCGTAGCGATCCGTAAGCGACCGCTTTGCCTTCGCGGCAAGGGAGAAGGCGTTGGAGACAAGCGTGTTCTCACCCGATTTTCACGTGAGACCCGCAGGCTAACCCCGACGGCTGATCGGGTGTACTGGATCACAATTCCGAGCCCAAGTGGCGTATTCCAGCTAGTCGCACTCAGGCGGTTTCATGTCATCGGTGTTCTCGAAAACGCTGCAGTGGTTCACCGTACGTTTTAATCCCGATGTCGAAGATCGGTCGTTCTTGGATCGAGCACAGCAGCAATCTCATGATGGACTCGACGTGCGAGTCGCGGTGCTGAGCGACCGTGAAAGCCGATGTCATTTCGGTGTTCATCTTTCGCGACGAGGCCTACAGGCGGTCTGGATCCAGTGCGGAAATGGTTTCGACCATCCGGTCCGGCTCGATTTCTACAGCGTTGACACGGACTACTACACTCCGCTCGAAGCCGCCTACGTGTGCCATTTTTCCGTGGGGGAACGATTGCTCAGCTTTGGCCTGTTGTCTTGGCTCTTCTTGCCGCTGCTGCCGCTGTTGCCGTTCAAACTCGTCAGCGCGCGAAACGCGACCAAACGTCTCAATGAGTGATTTAAGCAAGAGAGTTTTCACTTCGGGCCGATCGTAGCGGGCGACCAGCGTGAAGGTTTCGTGTTCACGCGCCTCGATGAAGGGACTAAGAATCTGGATCTTGCGTTCGTTCACGAGGGCAAGGAAACTCGATTCAGTTTCTCCCTGGAAGTTCCGGGGCTCTCCATCCGAGAGACACGCGAATCCTCTGAGCCGAGCGATCGGAAAGAAGTTTCGGAGGAGAAATTGAAAACTTGGGTGAACGGTTTTGCGAGATGCACCTCCAACAAGCTGGGGACTCGTGAGGGCGACCCGCTGAATCTTGTCGTTTTGGGTGACCCCATCACAATTCGCCAGTGCTTTGGCGGCAGGTGGGACGAGGCGGAGGCGATTACTTTGAACACCTGCCTCAAGACCGCCAAGGCTTTCTTGTTTGACGCTGGATATCGTTACTCTCCGGTCAGCTCCCTGTTTGTCGATGGGAAAATGCAAGACCTGGCACTTCAAAAGGCGAGGGCTAGCATCAACGAGCGGATCCATCTTCGCTTATGGTCCACTCAGCTTTCTTATCTCGAACAACCGGTTTGGGTCGGCCAAATCAGCCGCGATATCGGGGTTCGATTCACGCCCAAAACATGGAACCTGACGACGCATCGAATTGATCCCGACGTGGACGAAGCACGCGACTACGTGATGGACTATCTGCTCGAGCAGGGCCGGCTTTCCGGTTTCGGATACGTCGGGGGCGTCGGGGCGGCTCCCGAGTCGGCTCCCCGAAACAACCTGACTGGCGATCCCTACTTCACCGACGGGAAGCGAGCCGTGTTGGTGCTTTCGAAGTCAAAATCGGATCCCGTCTATCTCGACTGGGCATCGTCAAAGTAATCGCGTTGTGCGACGAGAAAGCCGACGACGATTCCAGGCTGAAGTCGTGACCGATCAACCGGACAGGTTGAAGATTTGATCACTCGCTTTGGTGCCTGCAGCTTGTTTATGGCCAACGTCGTAAATAGACTCGACTTAAAACAGCAGGGACGTCTTCTTGGAACGATCCACTAGGTGAGAACAACATGTCAAATCAAACCCGAATCGGACTCGTCATCACGTTGGTCGCATTGTTTGCCTTTCCCGTCGAGGTCAGCGGCGGGGGATTCGGGCTCTTCAAGTGTTTTCGAGTCAAGCGGGCGACGTGTTGTCCGCCGCCGAAATGCGAGCCCTGTCCACCGGTGACCTGCGAGCCGTGCCCGCCCGTCACAGGCGTCCCGAGCGAGCCGACGAGGAGATTGGAGACTACCACCCAGTATTCGCAATGTTGGTACGCAGTCGGTTCAGGGATGGGATGTTCAACCCAAAGCGGATGCGTGGAAGGACCCGGTGATGCGATCGACGAGGCGTACGACCCTTGCGTAATTTCTTACACGCTTTACCCCTGCGCGTGTTCATCGGCTGCCCCCCATCTAGATCCCGCGCCGCTTGAGGTGAAGGAAGACCAAGAGACCGCGGCTGCAGAGGATCCATGGAAGGTGTACGTGCTATCGCTAAATCCAAATGGGAAACCTGTTTTTAAACGGGCAACTCAAAATACTCATTCGACTGCAAGCGAAGCTGCTGACAACGGCCGGGGAAGCCGCCCGGGGTGGAAAGATATTCTTTTTGTTATATCAATAAAATAGTCGCTTGCTTTTTGGTGAGCACGCCTATTCTTCGATCAGAAATCGGCTTGCCTCCTGTTCGGTTAGAGCTCTTGGCAGTCCATTGCGAACTGCCTCGAGCGGCTCCAGAGGCAGGTCACGGAATTGATGGGTGAGACTGCGCTGGATGATGACGCGGCGCGGTTGTCCAGGTGCGAACGGGTCATGCGTATGGTGCCACGGTGAAAGTGGAGTCCTGCCTTCAACGGTTAACCATCTGCGACCGTCGGAAACTCTCCAAATCGTTCCGGATTCACGGCCGCCTACGTACACGAAGTCACCCGTGGGATCAAAGACCGCGTGAAGCGACGACACCGGTTCGTGATCGAATTTGCGTTCGGTCACGCCAGACCGCGCGTTGCGGATCCACACTGTCGGATCTTTCTCGTTATCTCCGGCCGCTGTTACGATCCGCTGGGAATCGGGATGAAAGTGCGCCGAGGCAACGGACTGCGGATATTGGAGCCTGGTGACCGTGCTGCCGTCTAAAGGAACGATCAGCACCTCGTCCGATTCATCGTTCTCACCGCTTTCCCGGGGAATCACCAGGACTGTCGCACCATCGGGGGAGAACTCGGCCCATTCGATTGACTCTGCGTGGAAATCAAATGGAATCACCTCACCGGTGCTTCGGCCAAGGAGGTGGACCGTGTTATCCGACGAAATCGCGAGGAAGCGTTTGGCATCGCGATCCAATTCGACATGACGAATCGGCGAGTCTGCCACGGCAACGGTCTCGGCGACGGTCAGCTCGGGCAGTCTCCATATCGTACAACTTCCGTCTCGATCGCCCGTGACCAGATCACGGCCGTCGCGGCTGATTGCCGACGAGACGATAGGTGACGACTGGACTCTCTCCGAAGCAATAAGTTTGCCGTCAGCGAGGCTCCAGATGGAAACGTGCCCATCCCACGAGGCGGTGATCAATCGTTCGGAATCCGACGTGCAAAGGCACCCCGATATCGGGCCGTAGTGGCCGGGGATGACCGAAACCTGTTCGTGCGTCGCCATGTCGTAGTTGACAACTTGGTAGTGACGCAACGAATTGACGAATACTTGATCCTGGTCACTGACGAGAATTTCGTGCAACGATTCGCGTGGAAATTCGATCGATTCGCCGGCTTGCAGGCTATCGCGTTTCCAACGTGTCAACTTGGGAGAGTCAATGCGCTTCGGCCATTGGTCGAGGACTCGCGCCTCGTAGATCGCTGGCGTCCAGGAACCGAGATAGAAGTGTTCACCATCGGGTGAATAGGCGCCGCACGATGTCGGCTCAACGGTGATTGGTAGTCGTTCGTTCTCTTCATATCGCCAAATAACCGCACCCTCGGTCTTCGACCAGATGAGCGTCTCGGGTTGGCTCGGGTGCATCGCAACGCCGAGAGTACCGTCAACATCGAGGGAATTCTCTTGATTCCCCGAGTCGATGTCCCAGGTCAAAAGCTGTTGCGGGTCCGTGGTACGAAAGGTAATCAGCTTTTTGCCGTCGAAACTGAAAC
>JARFQX010000460.1 GCA_029287555.1 Rubripirellula sp.
TCAAACTTCGCAATA
Source organism: Rubripirellula sp. (assembly GCA_029287555.1). Classification (GTDB taxonomy): domain Bacteria; phylum Planctomycetota; class Planctomycetia; order Pirellulales; family Pirellulaceae; genus Rubripirellula. The sequence goes on from JARFQX010000460.1 coordinate 16, forward strand.
TGATCTTTGACCACAGCACTCCCAACCAAAAGCCCTTTCGAGTCGAGGCGTTTTCTCCCAGCCATTTTGACGGTCGCCACGTGTAACCACTCGTGTCCGAAATGCTCGGCGCGCGAAAAGCTGCCCTCCTCAAGCCCCGGCGAAGTGAGAAATTTGGCTCCATCCATCTCAACCTCGCGGGGCTGATTCTTGAACCAGCCAAGAGGTAGCTCAATGGCATCAAACTGTTCACGGGTGATGTCTTTCGAGGCCCAAGCAATGATCTCATTGAACGATTTTATCTGCAGTATTTCGTAGCCAACCTTTTTGACTCCATTCTCATGTGCATGCGTCTGGCACACGGGGACAACAACAGTGGCCGCGATTGCCAGGACAAAAAGAGTTCTCATGTTTTCTCTCAACCAAATAATCCAGTGCTTGGCCAAGTGCGGACAATCCGATGTGCAATGTGAGGACTTCTGAAAGTTACGATACAGCCAACAGCATTCGTCGCGTGTTCAAGTTGCAGTTTGCAACCATTGGGAGATGGAAACTGGGACTGCTTTCGTGCCTACCTGGACTCCGCCCTGTGGTACGTCGTGCGGTAGCGAACCGGTTCCTTCAACTTACCGCCCAAAACGCTGGTGTCTAAGATGAGACGCATCCCGTCTTCCGAAATACTGTAAACCGCTGTCTGAACGCCATTTTGTGCCTGACTTTTCACTATCAGCTTTCCATTCTGGCGTTGAGCCCGGATCGTGGCAGCTCCACGTTCGCTATTCACACGCGTTGACGATCCATCAGTCGTGAATGTGACACGACGATTTTGCCCGGAAAACGTGACGCGATCCCCCTCGTCGGTGAGGCGAATGGTCGAAAGTGGCGTTGTCTTTGCTCTCAACGTTTCGCGTGCCCGTCCTCGCGTCAGACCGTTCATGCCTTGAGTGGCTCGGTCAATCGCTTCGTACCGCTGGGCCTGTTCTTTGGCATCTCGACTGTATGTCCAAACGCCCGTGAGTGTCGCATCTTGAGCAAAGCCCTGTTGAACAAAGCCCGTGATGATGCAACATGCCGTACAGACACCTAGTACATGTGACTTATTGAGACGAAACAGTTTTACGCTGGTAGACGCGTTGCTTGTTGTCATCGGAGTATTGAGTTGATTAACATCCGTGCGTGACATTGCGATTCTCCTAAAGATTCTGTGCGGCGAGTTGATCGCTCTAGAGAAACTGGGATCCGCTCAACGACTGAACGGCGTTGAGAATTCAGACATGTGTTGTCGGTTGCAAGGCAAAGGGGGACACAAAAAGCGGGAAACATTGAAGTGACGCTACTGTTCAAGGCACAATCATTCGTGTCGCAAGGCGTCGATAGGATTGAGGCGAGCGGCCTTCATCGCCGGGTAGCACCCAAAGACCACTCCTACTAACGCCGAAAAGACAAATGCACCGATCACGATCGTCAAGTTAAAGGTGTACGGGATCTCCATCCAATCTGCGATTGCGGCAGCGGAAGCCAGCCCTAAGATGATGCCGACGCATCCACCGAAAGCACTTAGAACGGCGGCTTCGACCAGAAACTGCAGCAGCACCTCGCGTTCAAGTGCTCCAATTGCGAGCCTTGTTCCAATCTCCCGTGTGCGTTCGGTGACTGTCACCAGCGTCGTGTTCATGATGCCAATCCCGCCTACCAGTAGGCTGACCGCAGCAATCGCACTGACAAACGCCGTCAATACTCCAGTGGTCTGTTGAATGAGCTCCGAGATCTCCTTGAGGTCCCTTACCGAGAAGTCCTCATCTGCATCGGCGGGCACACGGCGCCGCTCTCGCATCAAGCGATTGAGACTGTCTTTCAGTCGCGGTGTGGCTGCGTCGCTCACGGCAGACACATAAATCAAAGAGACCTTTCGATTGCCGGATACGCGACGCTGCACGGTTCGCAGTGGCAAAACGACGAGATCGTCCTGATCTTCGCCTGTAAAGGACTGTCCCTTGGCCTCCAGGATCCCCACAACTTCGTAAGACAGCCGACCGAGTCGTATCTTTTCCCCGATCGGGTCACGCGGGCCACATAACTCTCTTCGGACAGTCTCGCCAAGGATGCAGACCGCTTTTCCCCCGCGAAGTTCGTTCGGCGTGAACTGACGCCCCTGCTTGACCGGCCAGTTCCGCGTGCGGAAAAACGCATTGTCTGAACCCTGGGCCACGGTTTGCCAGTTGCGGTTTCCAGCGACCGCAAGCACGGGATGCACCGACACCGGAGCCGCTGCATCCACCAGAGGAATCTGCTCACGAATGGCTTCCACATCTGCCATCTCAAACGGCTCGGCACCCGGGATTAAGCCGCCACCACCTTTTCGCTCGACACCGGGAACAACGATAAGCAGATTGAATCCTAGTTTGCCAATATCACCCTTCACGCGTTCAGTTGCTCCGCCGCCAAGCGTGACCATAGTGATTACCGCTGCAACTCCGATCACGATTCCCAGGATGGTTAAACCAGATCGCAAGATGTTGCGACGAATCTCGCGGAGAGCGAGCATCAGCATATTCCACAGCATGCGCTTTCCACTCCGACTACGTTGTCTGATTGAATACGACCGTCAAGAAATCTGACGCATCGCTTCGCATACTGAGCCATTTCATCTTCATGGGTGACCAGGATGACCGTAATTCCTTCCTCGCTGTTCAGCCTGACCAGCAGTTCCATGATTTCGTGGCTCCGCTCAGAATCTAGATTTCCCGTCGGCTCGTCTGCAAGGATCACGGCGGGTTGTGTCACCAGCGCCCTCGCGATGGCCACTCTCTGCTGCTGACCGCCAGAAAGTTCGGCAGACGTATGAGCTCCCCTCCCGATCAATCCCACGAGCTGCAAGGCATGCAAAGCCTGCTCTCGTCTCTCTTTTCGAGGAATGGCGCGATAGATGAGAGGCAGCTCTACGTTCTCAATCGCCGTCGTTCGCTTAAGCAAATTGAAGCCCTGAAATACGAAGCCCAGGTAATAGCGTCTCAAACGTGCGCGTTCGTTCCTTGAGAGCACGCCGATATCAACGCCGCGAAACCGATAGGTACCCGCCGTGGGCGCATCGAGACAGCCCAGGATATTCATGCAGGTTGATTTTCCCGAACCGCTCGGGCCCATCACCGAGACAAATTCGCCGTCAGCAATCTCTAAATCAACGCCGTCAAGCGCACGGACCTCGGCATCCGCTTCGCCGTAAATCTTGAACACGTTCTGAAATTCGATCAGCATTGTTTCGGGATACTTGGGATGAATCGTTTCTTCGTACTCAGCGAAACCATTCCGTGACAGGACTGCTAAGGAATCACATCTACCACCAACGGCATTCCTTCCTTTACACCACCGCTCGTTGATTCCGTGAAACGGCCGTCGCTGATTCCAGTTGTCACGGGGAGAGGGACCGGTCTGTTCTTCTTCACAATCCAGACCTGCGATGTGAGGCTCTCGCCTCCGCCATCGGTTACTTCCGGCGAGTTATCATTCGGGGTGTATCGCAAGGCTGCGTTGGGAATTAGCAAAGCATCTTGAATCTTTGAGGTGATGATGTCTGCTACAGCCGTCATCCCAGGTCGGAGTTTGAGCTCTTCGTTTGCGACTTCGAGAACTGCCTCGTAGGTGACGACGTCCTGAACCCTTCGGGAGGCATAGCGCAAGGAAGTGATTCTGGCCGGGAAACTCTCATTGGGGTAAGCATCGACAGTGAAGGTAGCCGCCTGTCCCTCTCGTACTCCTCCCACATCTGCCTCATCCACATCCACCTTTAACTTCATCCGGCGCAGATCGTCGCAAATTGTCAGCAAGACTGGTGTCTGGAACGTGGCCGCGACCGTCTGACCAGGTTCGACTTTGCGAGTAAGGACAATGCCATCAATCGGTGAGTAGATCCGTGACTTCTCTAGCTTGGAAAGATCCCCGTCCAGCGTCGCCTGAGCAACCGAAACTTGTGCTGTGCTGCTTGAGATATTTGCTTTGGCTCTGGCGACGTTTGCTGTGGCGGTGTCAACTTCTTGTTCCGAGCCAGCTCGCTGACTTTGCAACTTCTCCATCCGGCCAAGAATCTGTTCCGACTCCAGGAGAGTCGCCTTCGCGAGCTGTAGTTCCGCCTTTCTAACTGCAAGGGTTGCACGCGACTTGGCAACCTGAGCTTCCAGTTCTTGCGTATCGAGAGCGAATAGCAAGTCCCCTGCTTTCACCGGATCATTGACGTCAACTTCCACAGTCCGGATGGTGCCTGAAATCTCACAGCCAATCTCCACCAAATTGGTGGGATCAAGCGTTCCGGTGGCAGCGACTGTCACCACCAAGTCGCCCCTTCGGCATGGTTCGGTGCGGTATTGTGGTGTTGTGGGTTGATAGTAACGCTTCACTCCAACATAAATTCCAATCCCTGCCGCGATCAGGCACGTGACAAACACGAGTCGTGCGATGCCACCCCAACGTTCTCGAGGGCGGAGTGTCTGCAGGACTTTTACGTCCGGTTGGACATTAGGAACGGCCGGATCTTCGCGTGCCTTTTCTTCTGGATCGAGATGAATCGTTCGATCTGTCGTTTGTGCAACCTCAGCTAATGAGCTCATTGGCATGGGCGTCTCGTGTGAGCCCGCTCCTCAACTGGGGTTTTGTGACACGCTTACGCGTGATTGATTGCGTTCACCTATGTGAGTAGTTGTCGTGCGGATCAGAAATGGGGACAAAAAAGCGATTCTTGAGAATCGCCGTGAGAAACGTTCCACTGACGCCAGCGTTTTCTGACTGCGACGCGTCGAATCGATTTTCTGGCGATTTTCTTGGGATTTCTTGCATTCGTTGTCCCCTTCTTGGCGTTCGCAGACAATTGTCCGTGATGTCCGCAAGCTGAGGAAATTATGGACGCAAAGTCGCTGTTTGAAATCTTGGTACGGGAAAACACGGAAATGCTTGTCGCCTACATCCGAGCCGGCGTGCGTGACCAATACGCGGTGGATGATCTTTATCAGGAAACGGTTCTCGCAGCTTGGAAACGGCTGGACGATTACGATCAAGACAAACCGTTCGGTCCCTGGTTGCGGGGAATCGCTGGCAAACTGATGCTCGCTCACTATCGCAAGACTTCACGGGCTGCTTTCCCGATCGATAACCAATCGCTCCAGTGGCTTGACGATCGTTTCGATGCAATCCATTTGCAGCGCGGCGACACGTTCCATGACAAGCTGTCAGCGTTGCGTGAATGCGTTGACGCGCTGCCGGAGGCTTATGAGCGGCCGATCAAGATGCGGTACACGGAAGAGAAAACGTTGAGCGAGATCGAGTCTGTGCTGCAGTTGGCCAAGGAAACGGTGAAGAAACGACTTTCACGCGCCAAGTCGCGTTTGGCGGACTGTCTTGAACGCAAATTGCGACTTGCGGAGACCCAGTCATGAATGGGAACGAGAAAACGAAGCAGGAAGAGCTACGAGAAGCCTGGATCGAATCTTTACTGGTGACCACGACGAAACCGAACGACGACGCGGAGCGCATTGCCCGCGCAATGGAGCAAATTCGCGAAGATTCAGACGCACCGCTTTCGGTCGACGCTGTTCAAAAGCAAACCAGATCACTCCGGTGGTGGACGCTGGCCATTGCTGCGTCTTTCCTATTAGTGCTCCTGTTCATGGTCGACAGTGGCGGGACCTCCGGTAAGGCCATGGCTGCTGTTGAGCGCTCGTTGAACGCGGCGGCCGAACTGATGACTCGCAAGTACCTACTACAGGTGGAATACCGGCCTGCTTTCGGCGGAGCAAGGACGATTGACAACCAGCTGTATGTGCAAGGCAAAGACCGTTTTGCGTTGCAACATCCTGGTGTGCTGCCCGGCACAAGTTTTTGGCTTGGTCATGACGGCGTTGATTCCTGGGTCTTGCCTGCAATTGGCCCCGTTCTCAAGGGGGACAACACTGTCCTCGGTCGCTGGCTTCAATCCAGGGAGGAACTGGATACTCCGTTCCTGCACATCACAACTTTGTTGACCCGCATGATGTCGCGTGGATATCAGCTGGAAACATTGAGTGACGAAGAGATCGTGATCTCTAATGGGCTAGCCGTCGAGTGTCAACATGTTCGAGCAAAACGAATGAACGCCGAGCAATCCGACGGTCCTGACACAATCGACCTGTGGGCGAGTGTCGAATCAGGAATGGCGGTGCGGCTGATTGCGCGATGGGAACTTGCGGAAGGTGAGATTGGCCGACAATCGGTTGTCCTGACCTTCCAGCAGGATGAGCCCTCGCTCGAGGAAGAATGGTTCACCGCCGAAGCCCACTACGAAGGTCCGCGGGTCATCATTCGTGTCGATGCGCAATCGACCGCAGAGCAACAACGGTAGATCTCCAGGCGAGTGCATGGCAAATAGCGAAAGTGATTCAGTTCGACGGAAGGCATCGGGACCGAAGATTGCAACCAAGCTTACCACGATCGCCGGCTTACCACCTCTCATGGCCGAGCAGAGCCTTCAGGCACAGGTGCTGATCCCGTTGGCAGTGAGTATTGCCTTTGGTCTGATGGCATCGACCGTGCTCGTGCTCCTTGTGATTCCGTGCCTGTACGTCACCCTCGCTGACTGAGGTCTTGCGCGTCTGAGCGAGCGAGAAAGTAGCCACTGCGAGCCACAATTCTGAAGAAGTCCCGCGACGTAACGGCGGAACCAGAGCCATCAGCAGAAATGGGGTGCTGCCCGTGTTCGACGCTTCGGCTGGACCATCGGATGTCACAAGCTTAAGGAAAACGAATTTAATGCTGGCGCAACATGCAGGTTGTCAACACACCATTCGCGCGACAGACAGTGCAAGCAATTATCCGCTAACGCTTAAGCTTGTGACATTCGCTGAACCCTCCGCTCGGAGTTGCGATT